>DASUTC010000074.1 GCA_036374795.1 Herpetosiphonaceae bacterium | reverse complement strand
GGCGGCGCTGGGCAGGCTACGTGGCGGTTCCGATCGCGCTCTGGCTGGCCGTGATGCTCCACGCCATGCATAACTCGTCCACGCAGATCGGCTTCCTGGGCATGTGCCTGGCCTGGATCGTGAACAGCGGCGGCGTGCTGATCGTCCTGGCGACGATCGTGCTGTCGCAGCGCCACGAGCTGCACTGGCTAAACTCCGAGCTGGACGAAGAGGTCGCGCTCAATGTGATCAGCGTAGCGCAGTTCGAGCGCGTGCTGAATCCGCCGCTTCGCTCGCGCGCCGAGCTGCGCCTGCTGCTGACGCGCGGCTGGCTGGCCTATCGCCGGATACGTCGCTTCCATCATCTGCTGACCGAGCTTGCGTTTGTCAAGCAGCAATTGCGACATGGTGATCGCTTCTGCTGCCCCGACGACATAGCCGCCCTGCGCTCGGAGATCCAGGCGATGCAGCATCTACTGGAAGAGCACGGCGGCCATACCGTTTGGTTGTAAGCGCCCCGCAGATCGCCGACGCCGCGATCCTCACCAGGGCGCTCCCGCCTGATGACGTGCCGGTGCTCCGCCCTACACCGCCCTGATGCCGTGCCGGTTTCCGCCCTACACCGCTACGTCACGGCGGCTAAAGCTGATCAGCGCCAGCAGCAGCAGCATGAAGGTCGTTCCCGACAGCACGCCGACATGGAGCGGGTCAAGACCATTGCGCAGCGGATCGTTGCCGATGTAGTAGTAGAAGGGCGATAGCTTCTGCGCGAATTCGAGCTGCTCGACCAGCGGCGCGAGGCCGTGGATGAAAAATCCGGCGATGCCGAGCGCGGTGCTCACCCCGACGCTGAGGCCGCGCCGTCCTGTGGCGCAGCCGAGCGCCAGCGCCAGCGCGCCAAACAGTAGCCCCAGCAGCACCGCGTTGAAAGTCGCCCCCGCCAGCCGCCCGGCGGAGATCGGCATATCGACGAGCGCCACGCCGACAAGCTGCGCCAGCCAGGCCACCATGCCCAGCGCTACGAGCAGCGTACACAGCGCCAGGAACTTTTCGGCGACCACCCGCTTGCGATCGAGCGGATACGCCAGCAGCAGGTCGAGCGTTTTGCGCTCTTCCTCGCCCGCAATCGCCTGCGCGCCCCTGCCGATCCCGTAGATCAGGAACATCAGCGGCAGGATCATCGTAAACAGGCGGCTATTCAGGTAGCCCGCAGCCGACACAATATCGAGATCGCCGATCAGCACGACGATCGCCTGGGGTAGCTCTTCGAGCACCTGCCCAATCGCCGGATTATCCCGAACCGCCGGATACGCGGCCATGACGATCAGGATCATCACGACCAGACCGAGCGCCCAGCCGATCAAGGAGCGCCGCTGATCGTATAAGCTCTTGGCGAACACACTACGCAGCATGATGGTCGTCCTCACGATAATAGCCCAAGAAGATCGTTTCGAGGTCGGGCTGGTGGTTGACAATATCGATCACCTCGAAGCGCGCCGCCGTTTTGATCAGCGCATCGACGGTGCCGTGAAGCGTACACCACACCACGCTATCCGCCACGATCACATCCTGCACCCCGGAGAGGCCATTAAACGCTTCCTGCGGCACCGGCTGCGCAAAGCGGATCTCAAGCCGACGCAGCGCTTTCGCCTTGAGCGCGCGCACCTCTTCGACCGCCACAAGCTGCCCTTCTCGGATGATCCCCACCCGATCGGCCATGCTCTCGACCTCGGCCAGCACATGCGACGACAAGAACACCGTACAGCCTGCGTCCCTGGCCTCTGCAACCATGCGCTGGAACTCCTGCTGCACCAGCGGGTCGAGGCCGCTGGTCGGCTCGTCCAGAATCAGCAGCTCAGGCCGATGCATAAACGCCTGGACCAGCCCAAGCTTCTGCTTGTTGCCTTTGGAAAGCGTCCGAATCCGCCGCGTCAGATCGAGGTCAAGCCGCTCAGCCAGCACGTTGATATACCGCCAGTCGCCGCCGCCGCGCAAGTTTGTAAAATAGGTCAGACTCTCCCGCCCGGTCAGGTTTTCGTACAGCGCCAGATCGCCCGGCACATAGCCGACGCGGCGGCGAATTTCGCGGCTGTGCCCGTGGACATCGAGGCCAAGCACCTGCGCCTGTCCACGAGTGGGCCGGATCAGATCCAGCAGCAGGCGGATCGTTGTCGTCTTGCCAGCGCCGTTTGGGCCGAGAAACCCAAACACCTCGCCGGGACGCACCGCTAGATTCAGATCCAGCACGCCCCGCTTCTGGCCGTACATTTTGGTGATATTCTCGGTGCGGATACTTTCACGCATCCCTGCCTCCGTAGCCCTGATGCAGCCGGTCGATTCGACCCGGCGCGCGCTCTGGAATGTGATCGGAGCGAAGCCGCCCGATGTCGAGCGTGCCTATCTGCTCGGATGGTTGACGTTGGCGCAGTGAGCGACAGCCGGATATTCGACCGCCTGAGGGAGATCCAGATCGTGGGCTCAGCACGCGACCATAGTATCTACGAGCAAAGCTACAGCGGGGTTACGCCATGCCCTGCGACTTGCATCTCACGAGCGCTAGCGGTCAGCGCTGCGACTCGGCGGCGCACACGCGATTGCCAGCGCGCAATCATTAAACGCAGTTCGTCCCGGCGCTGATGACACCGGGACGAACTCTAACGAGCTAGTGCAACGCAGGAGTAATCAGTGCGTCAGGCGCTTATACGTGATGCGGTGCGGAATCTCGGCCTCCTTGCCCAGCCGCGCCCGCCGATCCGCCTCGTAGTCGGAGAAGTTGCCCTCGAACCAGCGCACCTGGCTTTCGCCCTCAAAGGCCAGCATATGCGTCGCGATGCGATCCAGGAACCAGCGATCGTGGCTGACCACCAGCGCGCAGCCCGCGAACTGCTCCAGCGCCTCTTCGAGCGCCCGCAGCGTGTTTACATCCAGATCGTTGGTCGGCTCGTCGAGCAGCAAGACGTTACCGCCCTCTTTGAGCATCTTCGCCAGCAGCACGCGGTTGCGCTCGCCGCCTGAGAGCTGCCCGACCTTCTTCTGCTGATCCGAGCCCAGGAAGTTGAAGCTGGCGACATAGGCGCGCGAGTTCATCTCACGCTTGCCCAGGTTGATGATCTCGTTCTTGTCGGAGATCTCTTCCCAGACGGTCTTTTCAGGATCGAGCGCGGTGCGCATCTGCTCGACATAGGCCAGCTTGACTGTCGGGCCGACCGCGATCTGGCCGCTGTCGGGCTGCTCCTGGCCGGTGATCATCCGCAGCAGCGTGGACTTGCCCGCGCCGTTCGGGCCGATGATGCCGACGATGCTGCCGGGTGGGATCGACAGATCCAGGCTATCGATCAGCAGCCGATCGTCGTATGCCTTGCTCACGCCCTTGAGGTCGATCACCACGTCGCCGAGGCGCGGGCCGGGCGGAATGTAGATCTCAAGGTCTTCGCGGCGCTGCTCCGTCTCCTGGTTGAGCAGGTTCTCGTAGGCCGTGACGCGCGCCTTGCCCTTGGCGTGCCGCGCCTTAGGAGCCATCCGAATCCACTCCAGCTCGCGCTCAAGCGTCTTCTGGCGCTTGGCGTCGGAGCGCTCTTCGCGCCGCAGCCGCTCCTGCTTCTGCTCCAGCCACGAGGAGTAGTTGCCCTTCCACGGAATGCCGTGGCCGCGATCCAGCTCCAAGATCCAGCCCGCGACGTTGTCGAGGAAGTAGCGATCGTGCGTGACGGCGATGACCGTGCCTTTGTAATCCTGAAGATGGCTCTCCAGCCACAGCACCGACTCGGCATCCAGGTGGTTGGTCGGCTCGTCCAGCAGCAGGATCTCCGGCTCGGTCAGCAGCAGGCGGCAGAGCGCCACACGTCGCCGCTCGCCGCCGGAGAGCACCGCGATCGGCGTGTCGCCCGGCGGGCAGCGCAGCGCGTCCATCGCCACTTCCAGCCGGTGATCCAGGTTCCACGCATCCACGCGATCCAGCGCTTCCTGAACCTCCGCCTGCTCTGTCAGCAGCGCGTCCATATCCACATCGGGATCGGCGAAGCGCTCGTTGATCGCGTCGTAGCGCGCCAGCAGATCGACGATCGGCTGGACCGCCTCCTGCACAACCTCTTTGACTGTTTTGCTCGGATCAAGCTCCGGCTCCTGCTCCAACATGCCGAAGCGATAGCCCGGCGAGAGCATCGTCTGGCCGCTGTAGCCATCGTCCTTGCCCGCCATGATCCGCAGCAGCGTGGACTTGCCCGCGCCATTGAGGCCAAGCACGCCGATCTTCGCGCCGTAGAAGAACGACAGCGAGATGTCGCGGATAACCTGCTTATTGGGTGGGAATGTGCGCTGTACGCGCACCATCGAGTAAATGATCTGATCGCTCATGCGCAGCAGTGTACCATACGCGAATGAAAACAAAGGAACAAAGGACCAAAGAACAAAGGACCAAGGAAGATCAGCGTTTTGTGCTCTTGTTCTCAGTGCGGCGTGTGCCGCGCGTGGATATGCTACTATAGCGCGCAGTGCGGCACCGGCTCTGTGCCCGCCGCCTCAGACCGATACTCCTCGCACATCGGAGGCGATGATGAAGCCATCTGACTTTACCTTCGAGCCAGATCTATCCCGCGCCACGACGATCCCCGCAAGCTGGTACCTGGATGCGAGCGCGCTCGCGCTGGAGCAGGAGCGCATCTTTGGCCGCACCTGGCAACTGGTTGGCCGTCTTGAGCAGGTGCGGAGGCCAGGCGATTTCTTTACCTGTACCGTCGTCGACGAGCCGCTGGTCGTCACGCGCGCCCGCGATGGAGCGCTACACGCCTTCTTCAACGTGTGCCGCCATCGGGCCGGACCTGTCGCCCAGGGCGCGGGCCATCGCCAGACGTTGCAGTGCATCTACCACGGCTGGACGTATGACCTCGATGGGCGGCTCAGAACAACACCTGAGTTTGAGGGCGTGAGCTGCTTCGAGAAGGCCGACAACGGGCTGGTGCCGGTTCGTGTCGATACCTGGGGGCCGTTCGTGTTCGTCAACCTCGACGCTTCAGCGCCCTCGCTGGCAGAAACCCTGGGCGCGATCCCCTCAGAAACCGGCCACCTGCCGCTTGAGCGCATGAGCTTCTACAAGCGCGTCGACTACGAGATCGCCTGCAACTGGAAGGTCTACGTCGACAACTACCTTGAGGGCTACCATATCCCGATCTCGCATCCGGGCCTGTTCAAGGAGATCGACTACAGCGCCTACCGCGTCGAGACGTTCCGCTACTACTCCAAGCAGTACGCGCCGATCCGGCACAACCCCGAATCGCTCTACTATCGCAATCTGGAGCAGGGCACCGATGCGCAGGCGCTCTACTACTGGGTCTTCCCCAATCTGATGCTGAACATCTATCCCGACAACCTCCAGATCAATATCATCCTGCCGCTGGGCTACGATCGCACGCTGACGATCTTCGAGTGGTATGTGCTGGACGCGGATCGGCCTGAGATCGCCGAGGACTTCGCCCGCTCGTTTGCCTTCAGCGATCTGGTGCAGCACGAGGACATCGGGATCTGCGAGGCCGTGCAGCGCGGGCTGCGGTCGCGCTCTTACGACCGTGGACGCTTCTCGGTGCTGCGCGAGAACGGCGTTCACCATTTTCACGGCCTGCTCTGTGAGTTCTTGCAGCGCTGAGCCGCCTACGCGATCGGCTGGTGGCAGGGCATGTGCTCATCTTTTCCACAACCGCTACTACCGTCGATCGTTTTCGCTTTAAATTCGGCTGATGGAGCGCGGCGCGAATCATAGCCGACATCTGTGGATAGTCTGTGGAAAACTACAGTTCGTAGTGTCGGATCTGGAGGACAGGCTGCCATCGTGACCGATCGGCGCGGCCACCATGCCGCATGGCATCCTTTTTGGTCGATTAGAATAGGTATCGCACAAGCTGTTGCGCCGCTGAGTTATGGCGACCAAGCGGGCGCGTCTGGATGAGGCGCGCCATACGTCGAGGAGTAGAGTGCCGTGCCGCTGACCCTAGAAAAACTTCAGCAACGTCTCGATCTGATTCAGCATGCCGCCTGGCGCGCGATCGTGCCGCTCGACGGCACGCGCTACCTGCCGCACAGCCCATCGCCGGTCAGCCAGCCCCGCGATGTGCGCGATGCCCCGTGGCAGCCGCTTCGTCGCGGCGATCCGTGGGGCGCGCTCTGGCAGACGGTCTGGCTGCGCCAACCGCTGACGATCCCGCCGGAGCTGCGCGACCAGCCCGTTGCGCTCCATCTGCGCTGGCGCACCGACGCCAACCAGTGGTCGCCCACTGCGATCGAGTCCCAGCTCTTTCTCGACGATCAGATCTTCGCCGGGCTGGACTCCGAGCATCGTCTCGCGCTGCTGCCGCCGCTGGATCGTCCGATCGATCTGTTTGTGCAGGCTCACGTCAACTGCACGCAGCCCTTCGAGGGCTTGGAGCTGGTGCTGCTCGACGAGCCGACCTGGCAGTTGGCCCACACGCTGCGGGTCGCGCTGCAAACCATCAGGCAGATCGATCCCACCAGCCTGGCCTATGGTCGGATGCTGCACCGGCTCAACGCCGCGATCAACATGCTCGATCTGCGGGAAGCACCCGCGACCTGGGTCGGCTCCATCGGCCCGCAGATCGGCACGACGCCTGCCTCGCCGGAGTTCTACGCCTCGGTGCGCGCGGCCAGCGCCTATCTCGACGAGCACCTGCTGGAAGGGCTGGACGGCGGCACGCGGCCACAGATCACGATCACCGGCCACTCGCATATCGATGTGGCCTGGCTCTGGCCGCTGTGGCGTACCCGCCAGAAAACAGCACATACCTTCTCGACCGCGCTGCGGCTGATGGAGCTGTATCCTGAGTATCATTTCACCGCCTCGACGCCGCAGCTCTACGAGTTTGCGCAGCAGGACTATCCCGAACTGTACGCGCGAATCAAAGAGCGCGTGGCCGAAGGACGTTGGGAGCCGATCGGCGCGATGTGGCTGGAGGCCGACTGTAACATTCCATCGGGCGAGTCGCTGGTGCGGCAGTTCTTGTTCGGTATGCGCTTCTTCGCCCAGGAGTTCGGCATCCGCGACCGGGTGCTGTGGATGCCCGACGTGTTCGGCTACTCGGCGGCGCTGCCGCAGATCATGCGCGGCTGCGGCATCGACACGTTCATGACGACCAAGATCAGCTGGAGCCAGTTCAATCGGATGCCCTTCGACACGTTCCGCTGGCGCGGCATCGACGGCAGCGAGGTGCTGACCCACTTCGTCACCACGCCCGATCCGAGCAACGGCTACTACACCTACAACGGCGAGGTCACGGCGGCGGCCATCGCGGGCGCGTGGCGCGAGTATCGCCAGAAGCCGATCAACGACGAGTTGCTGTACCTGATGGGCTACGGCGACGGCGGCGGCGGCCCGACCGCCGATCAGCTTGAGATGGTGCGGCGGCTGAGCGATCTGCCGCAGATGCCGCAGGTGCGCTACGGCAGCGCGACGGAGTACTTCGACCGGCTGCATCGGCGCGTCGCGGACGATCCCCGGCTGCCGATCTGGGTCGGTGAGCTGTATCTCGAATATCATCGCGGCACCTACACCAGCCAGGGCTGGATCAAGCAGGCCAATCGCCGCGCCGAGCAGCTCTACCACGACGCCGAGTTTCTAGCCGCGTGGGCTGTCGCCTCCGGCGCTGCCGACGATCCGCAGCGCGAGCTGCTGAACCAGGGCTGGAAGCTGATCCTGCTCAACCAGTTCCACGACATCCTACCAGGATCGTCGATCCCAGAGGTCTATCAGGACGCCCGCGAGCAGTTCGACGAGATCATGCGCATCGGGCGGCAGGTGCGCGATGCCGCGCTGAGCCAGATCACGGCGGGTAGCGACGCGCGTCTGCTGGCGGTCAATACGCTTGGCTGGGAGCGCAACGATCCGCTCTTCGTACCGCAGGCGCTCGCCGACAGACTGACTGATGAGGCATCCGGCGGTCAGATCCAGCCGGTCGAAACGCTCGACGGCGAGGCGGGCATGCTGGTGGCGGGACTCAACGTGCCAGGCTACGGCACGGTCGATCCGGCGCAGACCGCAGCGAGCGCCGAGCCTGCGCCGCTCACGATCACGACCGAGCGGCTGGAAAATCAGTTCTTCCGCATCGACCTTGACGCCAACGGCGAGATCGCGGCGCTCTTCGATAAGCGCTACGACCGCGATGTGCTTGAGCCGGGCCAGCGCGCCAACCAACTGATCGCCTTCGAGGATCGTCCGCTGAACTACGACGCCTGGGACATCGACATCTTCTACGCTGAGAAGCCGTATCCGGTGCAGGACGTGCAGCGCATTCGTGTCGTCGAGAGCGGCCCGATCCGCGGCGGCGTCGAGATCGTGCGCCGCTTCCTCCAATCAACGATCCGCCAGCGCATCCTGATCTACAGCGCGCTGCCGCGCATCGACTTTGCAACCGAGATCGACTGGCACGAGCACCAGATGTTGCTCAAGGCGAGCTTTCCGGTGGCGATCAACACCACGCGCGCGACGTATGAGATCCAGTTCGGCGCGGTCGAGCGACCGACGCATCGCAACACCTCGTGGGACGTGGCGCGCTTCGAGACGTGCGCCCACCGCTGGATCGATCTGTCGGAGGGCGGCTATGGCGTGGCGCTGCTCAACGACAGCAAGTACGGCCACGATCTGCACCAGAGCGTGATGCGCCTGACGCTGCTCAAGTCGGGCGTCAATCCCGATCCCAACGCCGATCAAGGGCTGCATCGCTTCACCTACGCGCTGCTGCCGCACGCGGGCGACTGGCGCGAGGCCGAGGTGGTGCGGCGAGCGGCGGAGCTGAACACGCCGCTGCTGGCGTATCGTCCGCAAGACTCGGCTGCGGAGCGCTCAGCACACATTTCGACGTTTGTGCGCTGCGATGCGGCACACGTTATGCTGGATACGATCAAAACGGCGGAGGATGGCGACGGGCTGATCGTGCGATTCTATGAGGCGCATAACCAGCGCGGGCCGGTCGCGCTGACGTTCGCGCAGCCCGTGACGAGCGCCGAGGCGTGCAATCTGCTGGAAGAGTCGATCGGCGACGTGGAGCTGGACGGGCACACGCTGCGCTTCACGATCCGGCCCTTCGAGATCAGGACGCTGCGGGTGCGGCTTGGGCGCGAGGGCTAAGGTCCTGCCTGTGCTACAATAGCGCGGTTTTGCGCCATCCAACCCGTGACATAGATGAAGGAGCAAGCAATGGCTACACCAACAATCGTCGTGCTCGAAGGCGATCAGACCGGACAGGAGTTGCTGGAAGAAGCGCTGCGCGTGCTCGATCCGTCCGTCACCAAAGTTGCCGTCAACTTCCAGCGCTTCGATCTGAGCCTCGAAAAGCGCCGCGAGACGAACAATCAGATCGTCCGCGAGGCTGCCGCTGCGATGAAAGAGTCGGGGCTGGGCTTGAAGGCTGCGACGATCACGCCCGAAACCAAGAACGATGTCGGCAGCCCCAATGCGATCCTGCGCAAGGCGATCGACGGCACCGTGATTCTGCGCACCGGGCGCCGCATCCCCGGCATTCGTCCGGTCGGCGGTGTGTTCGCGCCGATCTCGGTGGTGCGCATGGCGGTGGACGATGCCTATGGCGCAGAGGAGTGGCGCGAAGGCGAGGGCCTTGACGAGTGGGCCTACCGCACCGAGAAGATCAGCCGCCGCATCTGCCGCATGGTGGCGGAGTTTGCCTTCCAGCAGGCGCAGCGTGTCAACGGCAAGGTCTTCGGCGGGCCGAAGTATACGGTCAGCCCGATCTACGAGGGCATGCTCAAGGAGGAGATGGACGCCGCCCACGAGCGCTATCCCGATGTGCGCTACTCGCCGCAGCTGATCGACGCGACCTACGCGCTGCTGCTCACCGCGGGCGAGGAGCCGCTGGTGATCCCGTCGCTCAACCGCGACGGCGACTGTATCTCGGATCTGGTGATGCAGATGTTCGGCTCGATCGCGGGCGCGGAGTCGCTGCTGCTGGCCTTCGACGACGCGATGAATACGAAGGTGGTGATGGCCGAAGCGCCGCACGGCACGGCACCGGCGCTCTTCGGCAAGAACGTCGCCAATCCGCTGGCGATGATCCTGGCCGGCGGCTCGCTGCTGAACTTCGTCGGCACCAAGCCGGCCACGCTTGCCGCCCGCGCGATCTCCGAGTCGTGTCTGGAGACGGTCTACGACGGCATTCGCACGGCGGATCTGGGCGGCCACGCCTGCACCACGGAATACACCGACGAGGTGATTCGCCGCGTGAAAACCAAGCTCGAAGTGTGGCCGACGCTGCACTAGCGCGTACATGTGGCGCGTCTGCCAGCCCAGTTACAGCCCACTCTCGCTGCTGCCTGCCGGGAGTGGGCCGCGCTTTTCTGACACTCGCCTTTCGTGCAACGATAGCTTCGATGGTAGCGAACAACATTTGACAGGCATCCAGCGCCAACCTATACTACCCCACCAATCCCGCGATCTCATGTTGGGCAGCAGCATCCAGCGCCTTCTGTCAATGGTTGTGTACACGTGCGTCTCACACCTGACTCTTTGATAAAAAGCTAGTAACGACCAAACGAGACAGCAAACGAGCATTTTAGGACACAGTAGAGCGTCATTAACATCTAATCGATCAAATACATGTTATCAGCTATCAAAAAACGCATCAATCCGCTCGTTTCCAACACACTCTCAGTCACCATTCTACGCGGCACCAACACGCTCACTAGAGTCATCTGTCTCTTTATTATTGCCCGTTTTCTCAATCCCGATCTCTTCGGCATGATCGTCTTCGCGATGACCGTCGCGGAGATCGCCAAGGTCGTCGCCGATTTCGGCGTGGATACGTTAGTTATCCGCGAGTTTGCGACCACCCAGAGCGAGCGGTATCGGCAACGGTTGGCAGGCACGGCTGCGCAGGCAAAAATGGTCTGCGGGCTGATCGCCTATGTGCTCCTGCTGCTCTGCTTTGCGCTCACGCAGCCGCAGGCCCAGCTTCAGATCGGCGCGGTGGCGGGCCTGCTGATCTTCACCGGACTGTGGACCAACTTTTCGCTCAACTACTTTCAAGCGCGGCTGCAAACAAACCAGATCATTGCTCCAGTCATGGTCGTCAACATAGCAACGGTCGGCATCATCGCGCTGCTCTTTCTGATCAGGCCGTCGGCCCTGCTGGGCGTGGCGATGCTGCCTATAGCCGAGGCGATCAGCGCCTCGATCCTGCTCCGGCGCTTTCGCGCACTGGTCCGTATCGACATGGGCGGCGCGTGGATAGCAGACACCTACAGGCTGCTCGTACAAGCCTTTCCGATCGCAGGGACGATCATCCTGGTAACACTCTACACCCGGCTCGACGTGATCGCGCTGAGCAGCTTGGCCGATACCGCCAGCGTCGGCTATTACGGCATCGCTTTTCGGCTGACGGAGCCGGTGCAGCTGGTAGCGGCTGCCTTCGCCATGTCGGTGTATAGCCATCTGGCCGCCACGCTGGCGGACGAGCACAGGCATACCCGGCATCTGATCATACGCTACGGCGCGTTGACAGTAGGCTACGGCGTGCTGTGTGCTATCGCGCTCGCGCTGATCGCGCCGCTGTTGATCCACTGGCTACTCCCACAGTACAGCCCGGCGATCCCGATCCTGCGTATGCTTGCAGTTGCGCTGATCTTTCGGACGCTTAACAGTTGCCTGACCAGCACGATCCAGGCGTACGGCCAGTTCAGCCGGATCACCCGCATCGCCCTCTTGAATCTCTGCGTGATCTGCGGCCTGCTCTTGATGCTTGTTCCGCGACTCGGCGCGCCCGGAGCGGCATTAGCACTGCTCATCGGAGAAGTGCTGAATACGATCATTCAGATCGTGCTGGTCAAGCAGATGATCGACAATCAACAGCAGATTCTTTCCCGCCAGGAGGCTAGCTCGCCATGAGCGATCGAAATACGTTATTCGATGGCTACTTGACCAAGCATCTTTCGCATGTTACTGATCCGCATCAGTTTCGTAAGCGCAAAAAAGAATATTTATTGCTCAACTACAGCCACTTAATCCCCCAAAACCGCGCCGCGCGAATTTTAGAGATCGGCCCCGGCTATGGCGAATTGCTCGAATTACTTGCCGTCGACCGGGGCTATACCTGCGTTCAGGGCATCGATCTGTCTCAGGAAGTCGCCGATTTTTGTAACGCATTCTTGCCGAACGGCACGCTGGTTGTTGAGGATACTGTCGCGTTTCTGGATGCGCATGCGGGCCAGTTCGACTGTATTTTCATGTTTCATGTGCTGGAGCATATCCCGAAGCCGGAGATTCCGATCATGCTCCAGGCCCTTCACCGGGCGCTCAGCCCAGGCGGTGTGCTGGTGCTGGAAGTGCCGAACATGGCGAATCCGTTCATTGGGCTGAATTTTCGCTACGCCGACTTTACTCACGAGGTTGGCTTTACCGAGCTAAGTATGACCTATGTGCTTAAGAGCGCGCACTTTCAGGATATTGCGATTTTCGAGCCGAAACTCCTCAACGATCGCTATGGGCGCCTCCTCCAATCGGTAGCGCGCAAGGCCGTCGATCTGATGCTGACGTTCATCTACCGGGCCTACGCAACACGACGGCCCCACATCGTAGCGCCGGTGCTCAGCGCGTCTGCGGTACGCGGGTGAGCGTGCGATGATCGACCGGACACGCAAAGGCGACGCTTGATATGCGACCACTCCGTATCGCCATACATATCGATGGGCTGCTTGGCGCTGTTCCCGGCGGGCAGGGGCGCGTGATCTATAATCTCATCAAAGAGTTGAGCCAGATCGACCACATCAACCGATACACCCTGTTCGCGGTCCAAGATATGCGGCGGCTACCTGAGGAGATTCGGCATCTGCCGCCGAACTTCCGGCTCCGGCAACTCCCATCGATCAAGCCGCAGTTGCATTTTCTGCTGTGGCACACGCTGCGTCAGCCTCCTGTAGACCTGCCGCGCTTCCTGGGGCCGCAAGAGGTGATCCATGCGATGACGACAGGATTCGTGCCTGCCTACAAACACGCTCGGCTCGTA
Source organism: Herpetosiphonaceae bacterium (assembly GCA_036374795.1). NCBI lineage: Bacteria > Bacillati > Chloroflexota > Chloroflexia > Herpetosiphonales > Herpetosiphonaceae > Herpetosiphonaceae bacterium. Next base: position 5,118 of record DASUTC010000074.1, on the reverse strand, counting down.
CTGACCGTGAACGATCTGGTTTGCTGGCGCTTTCCGCAGGGCTTAACTCGCTGGGGACGATTTTTTCAACGCTCTGGGCTATGGATCGGCGTGCGCGAGGCAGCCTTGATCGCGACCATCTCGGAGGCTACGCGCCAGGATTTGCTCGTGCAGTATGGCAGCAAGCTCGATGCCGAGCGCGTGCGGACGCTCCCGATCGCCGCGAACGCCATGTTCAAGCCGATCCGCGACGCGCAGCAGATCGAGCAGGTACGACAGAAGTTCGGTATCCGTAACCAATATATCATCAGCATTGGCACGCTGGAGCCGAGAAAAAACCTTGAGCGGCTTTTGCAGGCGTATGCTACACTTCCACCGGAACTACGAACAGCCTATGCCCTCGTGATCGTCGGGCCATACGGCTGGAAGATCACAGGAATCCAGCAACTGATCGACTCGCTTGGACTACAGGATCAGGTTATCTGGACTGGGCACCTGCCCGACCATGAGATGAACATCCTGCTCAGCGGCGCTGCGGTCTTCGCATATCCCAGCCTGTACGAAGGCTTTGGCATCCCGCTGCTAGAAGCAATGCAGTGTGAGGTTCCGATCCTCACCTCAAATGTTTCTTCCCTGCCGGAGGTGGCAGGCGACGCAGCGGTGCTGGTCAAGCCGACCGATGTTGCCGCGATCGGCGCGGGACTACGGCGGCTGCTGGAGGACAACAGCCTGCGCGCGCAACTGATCGAAAAAGGGCGCGTCCAGCGCACCCGATTCTCGTATCGGCGCATGGCGGAGCAATACGTAGATCTGTATCAGGCAGCAGCTACGTTGTAGGTAGACGTCACCGGCAGACCCAAGACGGGCAATCATAACGCGGCGCACTCCAGTGCATCGACGGAGCCTGATGATCTGGGTCAAAAGTAGATGTTCGCGTTCACGGTGATTCAGTTTGTGCTGCGGTGTATCATGCGCTTGCTTGGCCCTGAGATGTACCCCAACTTTGCCAAGTATATGCGGCAGCAACTTCTGCTCATCAACCAGGACTTCATGCTCAGGCGATACGGCTACTGCGTGGAGCGGGAGAACATTGGGAAGGATGGGTTAAGATGAGCGTTCGTCAGCTTCTACTGCTCTCGATCGCCGTGCTCGTGCCATGCATCCTGCTCGCCGTTGGGAACCGCCGCGCGCTCCTGGCCTGGGTTGGGATCACGCTATCGGTCCATATTTTTGATACGTCGATCCTGACCAACTTACCTGCTGGACGGATCGTTGGCCTGATCTACCTGCCACTCGCGATCCTGTCCGCGCCCTGGTGGCTCCGGCTGCGACCGGCGCAGGCGTGGCTGCTCAACTTTGCCTATCTCGTCGTGCTTGGCATTGCCTTCGGCTACATCTGGCCCTGGCCCGACACAACCGGCCACCGTCCGCTGACGATGACCGCTCCGGGCCGCGCCGTTATCTATTCGATCCGCCTCATCAGCGATCTGTCGCTCGCAGTGTTCGTCGCGCGTGAGCTGCAAAAGCCAGGGCGGATTGCCGTATTGGGCCGTGCCATCGTGCTGGGCGCATCACTCACGGCCCTGGCAGGGATCTTCAACTTCATAACAACCATCGATCCGTATTTTACGATCACCGGGCTGCGCGATCTGGCAGGGAATCAGCGCGCACGTGGGCTATCATTCGAGCCGCGTGGGCTGGGCATGGCCTGCGCGTACGGGCTGATGGTGTTGATCGTCATGCCTGGCCGCCTGTCGTTGCATCGACAGGGGCTATTGGGAATCAACCTGCTTGGGCTGCTCGTCAGCTACTCGACCAGCGCGCTGGTGATCTTTGTGGCTGGTTTAGCAGCGGCCTGGCTGTTCCTCTCGAATCGTATCCGGCTGACGATCGCCAGTATCATGCTCGCGACGGGCGCGCTGGTAGCAGCAGCGCCCCTGGTCGTGCCCGACCAGTTCGAGGTTGCCCTGCGCTCGGTGCAGCAGCGCCTCGATCCGAGCAGCGGCCTGCGGACCGAGCCGCCCGACCATCTCGGCGAGGTGATCGCCTATCGCATGGACTCGTTCGACGCAAGCGCGCTTCTGTTCTTATGGGATCAGCCCACCTATGCCTTGATCGGAACGGGGCCGGGGATGATGCTGCTGCCAGCTTCGGAGTATGTGCCGCCAGGCATTTACCGTTTGATCTATCCGCCTGAGAAGGGACTCGACGGCCTCCCGACGCATGGATTACTGCTGGAGGTATCCAACAGCGGCGTGATCGGCTTGAGTATGTGGCTGGTTCAGGTCTTCTCCTGCTATGGCGCGCTCCGTATTCTGGCAAGGCAGCGGGCGGAGCCGGAAACGGCGCGTAACTGGCGCTTTGCCAGAGATCTCTTCTTGATCGGCACCATCTTTTATGTCATCCAGGTCAGCCTCACCTCGCCTGTGTGGAGCATCTTCTTAGGCATTGGCTGGGCTGCTGCGGCAATCGTTGCACAACGCCGCAGCGCTGCTCAGCGGCGCATCCCAGATTCAGAGCCTTCCACCACGCCGCCTGAATACGCTCCCATCACGTGAGACTGGATTGCTGGTATGATGCAATGCGTTCATAGAGGGCACACTATCGATGCGAATTGGATTTGACGCAACGGCGATTCCACACAACCGGACGGGAGCCGGAAACTATATTTTCAATCTTGTTCAGGCGCTGGCGCAGATCGATCGCAGCAACGACTATGCTATTTTTGCCAGGCCCGATCACATCGGCGAGTTCGGCATCGACCAGCCGAATGTGCAATTTTGGGGCGTCGATCTAACCTCGCGGCCTGTGCGGCTGGCATGGGAGCAGGTGGGCCTGCCCTGGAACATTCGGCGGCTCAAGCTCGATCTCTTGCACTCGCCGCACTACACCATGCCGATTCCCAGGCTGTGCAAATCGGTGGTAACATTCTGCGATATGACCTTCTACCTGCTGCCTGAGATGCACAGCCCGTCGAAGCGTATGTTCTTCCAGCGCATGATGCGCTGGAGCGCGCGCCACGCCGACCGCCTGATCGCGATCTCGGAGAGCACCCAGCGCGACGTGATCCGGCTCCTGAACGTGCGCCCGGAGCGCATCGTCGCAACGCCGCTGGCGGCCAGCCCCGACTATCGACCGCTTCCCCAGACGCACGTTGCCCCGGTCTGCGCGCGCTACGATCTCACGCCCGGCCAGTACATCTACTATGTGGGCGTGCTGGAGCCGCGCAAGAACATTCCGGCGCTGATCGAGGCGTACGCGACGATCGCGGCGGAGTTTCCACACGTTCCGCTGGTGATCGCCGGCAAGAAAGGCTGGATGTACGACGAGATCTTCAAGCGGGTGGTCGAGCTTGGCCTTGAGCAGCAGATCCGCTTCCTGGGCTACATCCCCGACGACGACGTAATCCCGCTGTATAATGGCGCGCGGGTCTTCGTCTATCCCTCGCGCTACGAGGGCTTCGGCCTGCCCGTGCTTGAGGCGATGCAGTGCGGCGTGCCGGTGATCACCACCAACGTCTCGTCGATGCCGGAGGTGGCCGACGGCGCGGCGCTGCTGGTGCCGCCCGGCGAGATCCCGGCGCTCGCAGCGGCCCTGCGTGAGGTGCTGACCGACGATGAGCTTGCCCGCGATCTGGCGCGGCGGGGGCTGGCGCGGGCGGCGCATTTTAGCTGGCGGCGCTGTGCCGCAGAGACGCTAGAGGTCTATCAATCGCTGGGCTAGTTTCAAGTTTCAAGTTCAAAATTTCAAGTTTCCCATCTTGGTTCTCGGTGCGCCCAGAGGGCACCCGGTGCTTGGTTCTCGCTTTGTTCTTTGTTTGCGGCAGGCGAGGGGAAAAAAGATGATGGGGGACACCCCCACACCCCCAGCCTGGCGGCCTTGTTCGTTCGGAGCTACGTAGAGTGACCGATATTTCGATTTGCATGGTTTCGCTGAACTGTCTGGACGTGCTCAAAGCTTGTCTTGAGTCGCTGCGGGCAAACCGCTCGTCGGTGAGCTTTGAGATCATCGTCGTAGACAACGCCTCGACGGATGGCACGGTCGAGTACATTCGGCAGCACGCGCCCGATGTTCAGCTTGTGCTCAACGACGACAACGCGGGGTTTACCAGGGCGACCAATCAGGCGATCGAGCGCAGCACGGGCAAGTACATTCTCTGGCTCAACACCGATACGATTCTCAAGCCCGACTCGCTGAGGAGATTGCAGGACTTTCTGGAAGCCACACCACAGGCGGGGATTGTCGGCCCCAAGGTGCTCAATCCCGATGGCACGTTTCAGCCGCAGTGCAAGCGCGGCCTGCCGACGCCGCTGGCCTCGCTGTGTTATATGCTGAAGCTCGACCGCCTGTGGCCGAAGAATCGCCTGGTCGGGCAATATCTGCTAACATATCTGCCGGTGGAGCAGGCGCATCAGGTCGATGCGGTTTCCGGCTGCTGCCTGATGGCTCGTCGCTCCGTGTGGGAGCAGATCGGCCCGCTCGACGAGCAGATCTTTGCCTTCGGCGAGGACATTGATTGGTGCGTCCGCGCCAACGACGCGGGATGGCAAGTATGGTACTATCCCGGCAGCAGCATCGTTCATCTGAAAGGACAAGGCGGCGTTCACTCTAAGCCGTATCATAAAGCGTGGGGCATGCACCAGGGGATGTGGGTGTTTTATCGCAAACACCTGATGAAGCGCTACCCCTGGCCTGTAACAGGGTTGGTATGGATCGGCGTATGGGGTGATCTGGCGCTCGCGAGTATGAATATCTGGATTCGCCGTCATGTATCGTCGCGGCTGCGGCGCTCGGCTTGACTCCAGGCTATTGACTCTCAGCAATCGATCGAGTAGAGTACAGATTATGGATGTGTCCCCGCGCAGATTCAGGGAGCATACAATCCCCCCGTTCGCATTCTTGCCCACTACCAACCAACATCATGCCTGCTTCGATATGAACGCGCTAGCAGCGACTCCGCCATCGACGTAGATGGAGCCTCGACGTTCGATCACAATCTGTCCGCCGCAGCCCGTCGGCGCGGCATGGCTGTTCGTCGAATCTTGAGCTTTGAGCCGGTATCTCAAGGAGCACGTATCGATGCATCGTTTAGCAACCAACAAACAGCTCCCCATACACAGCCGCCTCCGTGTTCGTCCA
>DASUTC010000073.1 GCA_036374795.1 Herpetosiphonaceae bacterium | reverse complement strand
ACGGGCTCGGCGTCGGCGTATCCGATGGACCCGGATACGGGCTGGCCGACGGGCTGGGCGTCGGCGGTGTCACATCGGTCGGCGTCGGGCTCGGCGTTTCGGTCGGAGGGGGCGTCGGACAGGGCGTTCCCGTGGCCGATGTTGGACACTCCGTGGGACGAGTCTGCATCAAGCCGCTACCGGATTCCTGGGCGGGAGCCACGGTTGGCACCAGCAAGGCATAGCCTGCCGCGAACAGCGGCGAGGCGATCATCACCAAGCTAATCGCCAGCAACGCCAGCTCCCACAGACTCCAGCGCACTGGAGGCCGTGACGAGGGTTGTCGCGGGCGGTTCGGTGTTAAACTCATGCAAAGCCTCCGAATTCTAGTTCCCACCGGCAGCCGCCGGAGGCGGCATCGCACCGATAAAGTCTGCTATAACGATAAAGCGCTGGGTATCCCAGTTAGTACATGTCAACATAGTCAGTTGTGGCTTCTCTGTCGGAAACATCACATCCACCTGATGCGGCCAGACGCTGCCAGTGGTGCGAACGCGATATTGAAAGCGCTGCCCTGCGGCCTCGACGATCACCTCGTCGCCGACCTTGAGCTGCTCCAGCCGCGCAAAGACGCTGCCCCGCAGCCCTTTATGACCGGCCATCACCATGTTGCCGTAGCCGACGACGCCTGTGCCGTGATGGTAGCCGACCGCATAGTCGGCGACCTGCCACGCGCCATTTTGCACAAAAACCTCGACGACCTTCGAGTCCAGCTCCATCGCGGGAACCTGAACGCGCACGGGGCGGAGATCGACCGGCTGGGGGCGGGGAGTAGCCTCAGGAACCGGCGTTGGCGTGGGCAGCAGCGGCGCGACATACATACGTGCGGGCGTGAGATAATCGACGTTGACGCTGGGGCGGTGCAGATCATCTTCAACCACCGGCAGCGACGCGCCGAGCTCAGGATGAGGCAGCGAAGCAGGAGCGGCGGCGGGAGCGGCCAGCGTAACAGGCTGCTCCACCTGGCGGGCATGCCACCAGTCGCGACCGTAGCCATCGGCGAGCCACCAGCAAAAAAAGACGACGACGACCACGCCCAGCAGGCGCTCACCCCAGACCAGCGCCCGATCGAACCAGTTCTTGAGCGGGTACGGCGCTAAGACCGCTCGCCGTTGATCCACGACCGAACGCAGCAATACGGGACGTACCCGCGTCTCGCTCACGGGCGTCTCGATCAGGTCGCAAAGCAACTTGTGCGTCGCATCCTCGACGGGATGCTGGACGCGGCGGCGCATAAACATAGGCACTCAGGCTAGATCGACGTGAGGAGATTGTAGCGAGTAGCTTCGCGCAAGCTCAATAGTACGGTGATCCTAGGTTCTGGCCTCGATCCGCCTTGTCGTCATCTGGACAGTACGTTGATGGGAGTGCAGACTCGGATCGGCAGAGAGTTGTTACAATTGCGCGCAGCCGTTATAATAGCGTGCGTAAGCTCGCCTGAAAGCCACTACATGCGTATTCTCTCGATTTTAACCTATTACTACCCCCACTGGACCGGCCTGACACAGCACGCGGTGCGTGTCGCGGAAGAGCTGGCAGCGCGGGGCCATACGGTGACGGTGCTGACGGCACAGTATGCCGCTGATCTTGCGACCGAGGAAACGATTAACGGCGTGCGCGTGCTGCGCCTGCCGACGCTGGGCCGTCTCAGCCGGGGCATGATCATGCCGCAGTTTCCGATGGCCGCAGCCAGGGAGATCGCCGCGCATGATGTCGTGCATATGCACACGCCGATGTTCGAGTCGGCGCTGGTGGCGGCGCTCTGCCGCGCGCTGAGCACGCCGCTGCTGATGACGCATCACGGCGATCTGGTCATGCCCGCCGGGCCGTTCAACCAGTTCACGCAGAAGGCTGTCACCGAGCTGATGAACATCGGCGGGCGGCTGGCGAATCGCGTCAGCACCTACAGCCACGACTACGCCGCGCACTCGCGCTTCTTGCAGCAGTTTGCCGACAAGCTTGTTGCGATCTACCCGCCGATCACGATCCCCGCGCCACAGCCAGAGGCCGTTGCAGCCTGGCGATCGGAGCTTGGCCTGAACGGCAGGCCGCTGGTCGGCTTTGCCGGGCGCTTCGTCGAGGAAAAAGGCTTCGACTTCTTGCTCGACGCGATCCCGCTGATCAAAGCGCAGATCCCAGGGGTCCATTTTGTGTTCGCGGGCGAAACCAACGTAGCCTACGAGAAGTTCTACGAGCGTCTCGCGCCGCAGATCGAGCAGCACCGCGACGACATCACGCTGCTGGGCCTGCTGCGCGATCCGCAGCAGCTTGCCAACTTCTACGCCATGTGCGACGTGTTTACGCTGCCGTCGCGCACCGATTGCTTTGCGATCGTGCAGGTCGAGGCGCTGCTGAGCGGCACGCCCCTGGTTACGTCCAACATTCCGGGCGCGCGCGTGGTGGTGCAGGAGACGAGCATGGGCCTGCTGGTCGCGCCGCGCGATCCGCAGGCGCTGGCGGAGGGCCTGATCGAGGTGCTGACGCATCCTGAGGCGTACCGCCCCGACACAAGCTCGGTACAGGCGATCTTCAATCTACGACGGACGGTTGATCAATACGAAGCATGTATGCAAGAGCTGATCACAAACGAGCACGGTCAACGGCAGCCTGGGCTGAGCGACGACGACCGGCGCAAGCTTGAGGTTCTGCTGCGCAACGAGGCCGATATGGCCTTCCGCCGCCGGGCGTTTCGTCTGCTGGAATGGCTTGAGCTGCGCGACGGCGAGCGCGTCTTCGACTGTGGCTGCGGCATGGGCTTTTACCTGATGGCGCTGGGCGAGCTGCGCAGCCTGCGGCTGGTGGGTCTGGACGGCGATGTCGAGCGGCTGCACTGGGCGCAGCGCGAGGAGGTTCCGGCGGCGCTGCTCAACGGCAACATCCTGCGCCTGCCCTTCCCCGACGCGACCTTCGATAAAGTATTGATGAGCGAAGTGCTTGAGCATATCGACGACGATCGCGGCGCGCTGCAAGAGCTGTACCGCGTGCTGAAGCCGGGCGGGATTCTGGCGCTGTCGGTGCCGCACGCGCGCTATCCCTTCTGGTGGGACCCGATTAACCATATCTGGATCGCGCTAGGCGGACAGCCGATCCGCAGCGGCCCGATCGCCGGCATCTGGTCGAACCACGAGCGGCTGTACGAGCCTGAGGTGCTTGTACAGCGCTTCCGCGACGCCGGTTTCGAGATCGAGATCGCCGAGGAGGCCACGCACTACAGCTTTCCGCTGATTCACTTCCTGGTCTACGGCATCGGCAAGCCCCTGATCGAGCACAACCTCCTCCCCTCCACGCTGCGCAAAAGTGCCGATCGTTTCTCAGGGGCGCAGAACAGCGGCAGCCTGCTCAACCCGATCAACCTCGGCCTGGCGATCTTCCGGCTGATCGATCGGCTGAACGACACGCCGCGCGTCGCGCGCAAACGAACCTTCGTGAACGTGCTGGTGAAAGCGCGCAAGCCGGACCAGCCATAAGCTAGATTGTTGGGCGAAGACCTATGCGCAGCCCGCTCTCATCGCCGCCCCCCACGTTCTTTACGGCATTACAGCAGCGTTACATCGCATTCGCGCCGCTCGTGGCGTGCGGCGGCCTGGCGCTGCTGCTCGTCGCGCAAACTCAGCTTCAGCGCCAACAGCTCACGATCGCCGTGATCGGCGCGCTGGGCCTGGGCTGCGCCGCGTGGCTGCTGGCGCTCTGCATGGCGTCGCCCGCGCCCGACCACCTGGGGGCGATCGTGGAGCAGCGACCGATGGCGCGCTGGTATCTGCTGAGCATCGCTGCGCTGCTGGCGCTGCTGGCCTGGCTCGAAAGCGGTGGCGGCACCTACACCCTGATCAACGTCGGCGCGTGGACGGTGGCGGTGGCAGCCTGGTGCCGCGCGTGGTGGCCCGTCACGCCCGCCGACGAGCGGCAGGAGCGACCGACAGGACGATCGCGGCTGGTAGTCTGGCTGGCACTGGGCGCGATTCTGGCGGTCGGCGCGCTCTTTCGCTTCTACCGCCTCTCGGAGGTGCCCGCCGATCCGACCAGCGATCACGCCGAGAAGCTGCTCGACATCCTCAATCTGGTCAACGGCCAGCGTCCGATCTTCTTTCCGCGCAACACAGGGCGCGAGCCGGGCCAGTTTTATCTGACCTATGGCCTGATGCGGCTGTTCGATCTGCCGCTGGCCTTCGAGACGCTCAAGCTCGGCACGGCGCTGATCGGCCTGCTGGCGATCCCGGCGGTCTTTCTGCTGGCGCGCGAGGTGGCGGGCACGACCGCCGGGCTGCTCGCGGCGGCGCTCTTCGCGATCTCGAAGTGGGTGGTCAACATCGCGCGCATGGGCCTGCGCTTTCCCTACGGCCCGCTGCCGACGGCGATCGTGCTGTGGCTGCTGCTGCGCTACCTGCGGCGCGGCGATCGGCGGGACGCGCTGTGGTGCGGGCTGGCGATCGGGCTGGGGCTGCACGGCTACATCTCGTTTCGGATCGTGCCGCTGCTGGTGCCGCTGCTGCTTGGGCTGGCGCTGCTGACCGATCGGCGCTGGCGTGAGCAGTGGCGCAGGCTGGTGATCGATGGCGCGCTGATCGCCGCAACAGCGCTGCTGAGCTGTCTGCCGCTGGCCCGCTACACCGTGCAGCATCCCGATCAGGTCTGGTATCGTGTTGCGACGCGCGCCGCCGGAGCCGAGCGCGAGCTGGGAGCCGGAGAGGATCTGCTCACAACCTTCGCGCGCAACACCTGGAAGGCGCTGCTGGCCTTCAACTGGCACGGCGATAGCACCGTGGTCAATGCGGTGCAGTACGATCCCTTTCTCGATCCCGTGAGCGGCGCGGCGCTGCTGGCGGGTCTGCTGCTCATAGGCTATCAGATCGCGGTGCGACGCGCCCCACGCTTCGGCGCGCTGGTGGTCGCGCTGCCGGTGCTGCTGCTGCCATCGACGCTGAATCTGGCTTTTCCGATCGAGAATCCGAGCGCGAATCGCCTGGGCACCGTCGCGCCGCTGATCTTTACGATCGCCGCGCTGCCGCTGGCCCACATCGCGGGGCTGCTCTGGACGAACGCGCCGAGCGGATCGAGGACCTATCACGCGCTGCGTCGGGCGGCGGCGATCGGGCTGCTGGGCGGCGGTCTGGCGCTGGCGACGCAGCATAACTACGTGCGCTACTTCTACGATTACGACCGGCAATATCGCGCATCCGTCCAGAACACGCACGAGATCGCGCGGCATCTGCGGGAGGTCCAGGCGTCGCAGGGCATCGCGCTCGACCAGACCTATCTGCTGGCGTTTCCGCACTGGCTCGACGGGCGCAACCTGGCGCTCGTGCTCGGCGATCTCAACTGGCAGACCAAGCACGATCTGCCCGCTGAGGTCGCGCTGCCACGGCGCAGCAAAGACCAGCCGCTGCTGTTCGTGCTGCACCCCGACGATCTGGCCCGCCGACAGGAGTTGCAAGCGGCCTACCCGGAGGGCAGCTATCGTGTGGTCGCGGCAGCGCCGCCCGCCAAGAATTTCGCAATCTACGTCGTGCCGGGACGGTGACACACGCCGCGCCTGCTATAATACGTTCTTACGTGCGACACAGCCTGGACTAATGCATCATCACAGCAAATGGAGCGTGCTGATCCAGCCGAGGAGTAAGGATCTCAAGATCTGTGGGGGCCACTCCCACACCTCCGGTCTGGCGGCGCACTGAGGATCGCCCGCGAGCATGGATTATTCACAGCAACCGACGACGCCGCTATCGGCGCTAGGCTCGATCAACCGCCGCAAGATCCTGATCACCACGCTGCTGCTCGTGGCGATCGTCGCGATCGGCGCGTATTTTCGGACGCTCAACCTCAGCAATTGGGATGGTCAGACCGGCCAGCATCCCGACGAGCGCTTCATGCACTACACGGTCTTCGGCATGGAGGTGCCCGACGACTGGCGCAGCTATCTTACGAGCACCTGTCCCAGCCCGGTGCCGGAGCCGCGCAACCCGCAGGACAAGCCGGAGGATTGGTCGCCGAGCCTGAGCAGCGGCTGCTCGACGCTGAACCCGCGCAACTTTACGTGGTCGCGCAGCTATGTCTACGGCACGCTGCCCACGACGCTAACCCGCGTCGTCGCCGAGCTGACACAGCGCACAGGCGTCGGCGAGATCCTGATGGTCGGGCGCTGGCTGAGCGTGCTCTCCGATCTGATCACGCTGATCGCAACCTTTTTCCTTGGCCGCACGCTCTACGGGCGGCGCGTCGGGCTGCTGGCGGCGGCGCTCTACGCGGGCGCGGTCATGCCGATCCAGCAATCGCACTTCTTCACCGTCGATAACTTCGCGGTCTGCTTCGGCACGCTGGCGCTGCTCTTCGCCACACGCCTGGGCCAGCGCGGTCGCTGGTCCGACGGCATCCTGACCGGCCTGTTCATCGGCGCGGCGGTCGCCAGCAAGATCAACATGGCGGCGCTGGTAGCGCTGGTCTTTGTGGCGCTGGCGCAGCTTGGCCTGCGCGTGCTGCGGCTGCCTGCCGAGCGGGAAGATACGGCCTCGGAGTGGCCGCCGATCGTCGGGCGGCTGGCGCGACTGTGCGGGCTGCTGGCGATCACCGGCATTGTGACATTTCTGGCCTTCCGCGTCTTCCAGCCGGATGCGTTCACCGGGCCGAATCTGTGGAATATTCGGCTGGAGCCGCGCTTTGCCGAGCGGCTGCGCGAGGCGCGGCTGACGGCGAATGGCACGATCGATCTGCCGTCGAGCCACCAGTGGGCCGGACGCACGCCCTGGCTCTTTCCGTGGCAAAACATGGTGCTGTGGGGCATGGGCGCTCCGCTCGGTCTGATGGCCTGGGGCGCGTGGGCGGCGGCGGGCTGGCAGATGCTCACCCGGCGTCGGCTGGCGCATCTGGTGCCGTGGATCTGGATCGCGCTCTACTTCGGCTGGCAGGGCCAGCAGTTCGTCACCACGCTGCGCTACTTCCTGCCGCTCTACGCGCCGCTGATCGTCTTTGCCGCGTGGGGCCTGGTGCGGCTCTATGAGCGCGCCACGCAGATCCGCCGCGCGCATGTCTACCCGCTGCGCCTGGCGGCGCTCTATCGCCTCGCGGCGCGCGTGCGGCGTCCGGCCTTTGCGCTTGGCCTGCTGGCGTTCGTGCTCGGCGCGACCTGGGCCTGGGCCTGGGCGTACACGCGGATCTACACCCGTCCATACACGCGGGTGACGGCGGCGCAGTGGGTGGAGCGCGCCGCGCCCAACGGTGCCACGACAAGCTGGGAGTGGTGGGACGATCTTCTGCCCTTCTCCGGCGGCAGCCCCTACGATCAAAAGACGACCTATCCCTACGCCGAGGACGATCTGGCGAAGTACGTCGGCAAGTTTGAGGGCGTCGGAGGAATCGAGGGCGTGCCCGACGATTCGATCGGACTGATCGAGCAGCTATCGCGCGTCGATTACGTCGTGCTGACCTCGCCGCGCGTGTACGGCTCGGTGGTGCGCGTGCCGCAGCGCTTCCCGGCGACGCTGCGCTACTATCAGGCGCTCTTCGACGGCTCGCTCGGCTTCGAGCTGGTGGCCGATGTACATTCGTTTCCATCGCTCTTTGGCCTGCCGATCTCCGACCTGGGCGCGGAAGAGGCGTTCTGGGTCTACGATCATCCGCGCGTGCTGATCTTCCGCCGCACCGCCGAGTACTCGCCGGATCGCGCCCGCCGCCTGATGACCGAGGGCATCAACTGGGACGAGGTGTATCGCGGGCTGCGGCCTATGCAGGTCAACGACGCGCCGACGGCGCTGCATCTCACCGAACCCGCCTGGAACAAGCTTCAGGCCGCCGATACGCGCTATCTCTTCGCCGATCGCTTGGGCTTCGCGGCGGGGCTGCTCGTCTGGCTAGTGGCGCTCGAAGCGCTGGGCCTGGCGGCGATCGGACTTCTGTGGCGGCTGCGGCTGCCGCTGCCGGATCGTGGCCTGAGCCTGGCGCGTCCGGTCGGGTTGCTGCTGTTTGCCAGCCTGCCCGCGCTGCTCGGCGCGATTCAGATCGTCGGGGTGGGCCGCGCCCTGCTGCTGGGCTGGCTTGGCCTGCTGCTGCTCGGCGGTGGGTGGCTGCTGGCCCGTGAGCGCCAGTCGATCCGCGCCTTTGTCCGGGCGCGGGGCGCGGCATTCTGGCTGCCGCAGGTGCTTTATGCCATGACGCTGCTCGGCGGCGCGGTGCTGCTGCGACTCTTCTCGACGCCGCCATCCGAGGCTGTCGCGCGCTGGTCCGCGCTGGCCCGCACGCCCACGCTGCCGCCGTACGATCCGTTCTTCGCCGGAGGCCATGATCCGCTGCCCTACAGCGCGCGTCTGCCGTTCGCGCTGCTCGACCGGCTGCTCGGTCTGTATCCCGTCAGCGCGCTGCGCTACGTGGTGCCGACCGCGCTGGCGCTGTTGCTGCTGGGCCTGTGGAGCGCGCTGTACAACAGCTTCGCGCCGCGTGAGGCTGCGCCTGGCGAGCGTGCTCGACGCTGGCAGGTGCAGAATAGCCTCGGCGCACTGCTTGGCGCGCTGCTGGCGCTGGCTCCCGGCATTCCGATCGGTGGCATGGCGCGATTAAGCATCTGGCAGGCGTTGAGCGATTGGAACCTTGAGCTGATCGGGCTTGGGGCGCTGGTAGCGACGACGATCGCGCTGGGCGTTGGGCTGCTGCGATCGCAGCCTACGGCAGATCGGGCCGTGCCGCGCGCAATCTGGCTGCTGCTGCCGCCGCTGGCACTGCTGCGCGGCCAGGGCGTCTGGATCTTCGCGGCGCTGCTGATCGTCGTGGCGGCGCTGGCCTGGGCCGGGATGCGCGGCGATCTGCGGCGCTGGGCGCTGGCCTGTGCGACGCTGCTGGTCGGCGGGGCTGGCGTGGGCCATCTGTTCGCGTGGAGCCTGGCGCTGCCGCCGATGCAACCCGCCGAGCTTACGATCCCGCCGCTGCTGCTGCTGCTGGGCCTGGCTGTGCCGCTGGCGCTGCTGCTGCTGCGGCTCACGCGCGTCGGCAGGCTGCTGGTCGATCGCGGCACGCTGCTGGTGGTGGCCGCGTTTATCGGCACCTGGACGCTGCTCGTGATCGCGCTCGGCTGGTCGGTGGCGCTGCTGGCCGTGCCGCTGGTGATGGCCTGCACCTGGCTGGCGGTCCAGGCATGGCTGCCCGGATGGGGCGCGCGGCGCTGGAGACTCGGCGCGCTGCTGACGACCGTCGCGACCGCAGGCGGGCTGCTGATTGTCGGGGCGCTGATGCTGGCGGGACGAATGCCCGGCGATGCGGCTCCGCTGTTCCTCGTGGCGACGCTGCTGCTGGTCTGCTGCGCTGGCTGGACGCTGCCGTATCTCGTACGCAGCTTCGAGCAGCCCGCGCGAGGAGCGCGCTCGGTCGCGCAGGTGCTCGGCGCGGCGATCGTGCTGGCGCTGGTCGTCGGCGTAGTGAGTGGCGGGCTGGTGGCGGCTCAGGCGCGCGGGTCCGAAAACAGGCCAGTCTCATCGCCTGAGCTGGCCGAGGCGGCGCGCTGGCTGGCAAGCCAGAGCAAGGGAGCGCCCGTTGTCGTCGCCGCCCCCCAGTCGAGCGCGGCAGGCACGAGCGGGCTGCCGCTGCTGCTGGCGGAGATCGACCGGGAGCGGCAGATCCGCGACATGGTGCAACCGGCGGTCCACGGCGTGATCGACGGACGCCAGCGCGCGGTCAACGATCTCTACAGCGGCGGCGTCGAGCGCGTGCGGCAAGTGCTGCGCGACTATCGCGTCGGCTATGTGCTGGTAGGGCCGCAGGAGCGCGCGATATTTGGCGAGAGCGCGGGCGCGGCGCTTGAGGTTCTGGCGCAGAACAGGGCGCTCAGCCTGGCCTACGATCGCGACGGCATTCGGATCTACAGCGCGCCGCCGAACGACGAGCCGCCGCAGTTTGTGGCGCGGGCAGTGGCGATCGCACCGCCATCGACCAAAACGCTGCTGTTGGCGCAGCCGGTCGATGAGCTGCCCGTGGTCAACGAGTACGGCTGGAACGGGCTAGCCAGCCGCGTACAGCCGCTCGGCGTGCTGCTGTGGCTGCTGCTGCTTGAGGCGCTTGGGCTGCTGGCGTTTCCGCTGACGGCGCTGATCTTCCGCCGCTGGCACGACCGCGGCTGGGGCATCGGCAAGCTGATCGGGCTGCTCGTCTGGGGCTACGCGGTCTGGCTGCCGGTCAACCTCGGCTGGTGGATCTTCAACTGGTGGTCGCTGGTGGCGGGCGCGGCGGCGCTGGCGCTGCTCTCGGCGCTGGCGCTCGCCTACCAGCGCGGCGGCCTGTCTCGCGTCGACGGCAACCCTGGGCGAATCTTGCCCACGCGCGGCGCGCTGCTGCGCTCCGAGCTATGCTTCCTGCTCGCGTTCGGCGTGTGGACGCTGGTGCGCGCGGCCAATCCCGACGTGTGGCATCCCTACTTCGGCGGCGAGAAGCCGTTTGAGTTCGGCTTCTTGAACGCGATCCTGCGCTCGCCGGTGCTGCCGCCCTTCGATCCGTTCTTCAGCGACGGCATCGTCAACTACTACTACTACGGCCTGTTCCTGGTCGCGCTGCCGATCAAAGCGACCGGCCTCGACCCGGCGATCGGCTTCAACCTGGCGATTGCGACGCTGTTCGCGCTGACCGCTACGGCGGCGCTGGCGCTCGGACGGCAGCTTACGGGACGCTGGCGCTACGGCCTGTTTGCGATCCTGCTGCTGCTCGGCGTCGGGCCGTTTGCCAGCGCGGTCGCCGTCACCGAGTCGGACGGCATCGAGCCGGTGCTGAAAGCGCTGAGCGAGGGGCTAGAGGGCTTTGGCGGGCGGGTCGGCGACTGGTTCTGGGGGCCGAGCCGCATTATTCCGCACACGATCAACGAGTTTCCGCTGTTCGGCTTCCTCTTCGCCGATCTGCATCCGCATCTGATTGCGCTGCCGATCACGCTGCTGGCGATGGCCTGCGCGGTCGAGCTGGCGCAGCGCCGACCACGCCACGATCGAAAAGGATCGGGGGCGCTGCTGGGCTTGAGCGCGCTGGTGATCGGCGCGCTGGCGATTGCGAACTCGTGGGACGCGCCGACCTACGCGCTGGTGATCGGCGGGGCGCTGGTGGGGCGTGGCTGGCGCGGCGCGGGCCGTGGCCTGAATCCGTACCGTCTGATCCAGAGCGCGCAGGCGGTAGGGCTGGCGCTGGGCGTGACGGTGCTGGGTCTGGCGCTGTACGCGCCGTTCTTCCTGCACTACCGCGCGATGGTCGGCGGGATCGGGCGGGTCGAGCGCGGCGATCGGATCGTGGAGTATGGGCTGCTGTACGCTCCGATGCTCTTTGTGATCGTCACGCTGCTGGGTGGCCTGGCCTGGCTGACGGCGTATCGCGCCCAAAGCGCCTCGCGTGTTGCGGCGCGCGGCGCGGCGGTAACGCTGCCGCTGCTGCTCGGCGCGCTGCTGCTGAGCGGCTGGGCGCTTCAGAATCAGCCTGCGGTCGCCGGTGGCTGGCCGCTGCGGATCGTGCTGGCGCTGCTGGCGATCACCGGCCTGACGCTGGCGCTGGTCGCTCGGCTGCGCGATCGAGAGTGGCTCCCGCTCTGGCTGATCACGGTCGGGCTGCTGGTGGCGCTCGGTATTCAGTTCATCTTTATCCGCGATCACCTGGCGGGCGGCGACGCGCAGCGCATGAACACCGTCTTCAAGTTCGGGGAGCAGATCTGGACGCTGTGGGCGATCGGCGCGGCGACGGCGCTGCCGCTGATCGTCAGGCTCTTCCGCCGCTACGAGATCGTGCTGGGCGTGTGGCTTGGGATGCTGATCGCGCTGCTGCTGCCGGGCCTGCTCTATCCTTTCGTCGGGATTCCCAGCCGTCTCAGCACGCGCTTCAACGCCGACGACGGCCTGACGCTCGATGGGCTGGCCTTCATGGAGCGCGCGCGCTATACCGTCGACACAACCGACATCGATCTGCGCTGGGACGGCGAGGCGATCGAGTGGATCAAGCAGCATATCGCGGGAACGCCCGTGTTCGCCACCTCCGATGCCGAGTTTTACCGGACCTACGGCATGCGCATCGCGGCCAATACCGGCGTGCCCACGGTGCTGGGTCGCCTGCACCAGGACGAGCAGCGGCCCGGCGCGCAGGTTCACGAGCGCGGCGAGGATGTGCATACGCTCTTCTCGACCACCGACCTGCCGACGGCGCAGCGGATTCTGGCAAAATACCACGTCGATTATGTCTATGTCGGGCCGATCGAGCGGCTGCTGTACTCGGAGTCCGGCGCGGCCAAGTGGGAGCAGATGCAGGGATCGGCGCTCGATCTGGTCTATCGCAACCAGGGCGTGCAGATCTACCGCGTCAAGCCGGAGACACTGGCCGATGTACCGGTCGAGACGCCGCCCGTGCCTGTTCCCGATACCTTCGATGATCCGGCGCTGCGCGCGCTTGAGGCGCAGGTCGCCAGCAATCCCGGCGATAGCGGGCTGGCCTTCGGCCTGGGCCAGCGCTACATCCAGGCCAATCGCCCGGACGACGCGGCGCGGGTGCTCTTCGATGCGGCGCAGAGCAACCCCAACGACGTGCCGCTGCATCACCTGCTGGGCGATGTGCAGGCGCAGCTTGGTCGCGCTGACGAGGCGATTGCCGCGTGGCAGCACGCCGCAGAGGTGCAGCGCACGCCGCAAAATCTGAACAAGCTGGCTCAGGGCTTGATCCAGTTTGCGCGCTGGCAGGAGGCCGAGGGCGTGCTGAATGAGGCGCTGGCGCTCGACGCCTCGTTTGCCGACGCGCACTTCTACCTGGGCGAGCTCTACCGCAGCCGCAGCGCCGACGGCGATCGACAGCGCGCGGTCGAGGCGTACCAGCGCTATCTTGCCGCCGCACCCGCCGATGGACCCTGGCGCAGCCAGGCAGAGGCGTATATCGCGCAGTTGGGAGAGTAAGGATAAGAAGAACAGCTAAACAAAGAACAAAGAACAAAGGATTGATACAACCTGAGCTGCGTGCATTGGCGTTTGTTCTATGTTTCGTTGTGCTTTGTTCTCTCTTAGAGACGAGGATCGCTTTGTGCTGATTGATCTTCTTCGCTGGTGGCTGACGGTTGCGGCGCTTGGCCTGCTGGCGCTGCCGCTGACCATGTGGTTTTTTCGTCGGCTCCCCGATCGCGGCTACAGCTTCGCCAGGCCCTTCGGGCTGCTGCTGACCGGCTACGGCGCGTGGCTGCTCTCGATGCTCGGCCTGGGCGGCTTCGGCTACCTGCTGCTGGCGGCGGTCGCGCTGCTGATCTTTGCGCTCGGCTGGGCTATGTGGGGCCGCGACGGGCTTGCGCGCTGCGTGGCGGATCTGCGCCAGCGGCTTGGCTGGATCGCCTGTCAAGAAGTGCTCTTCGCGGTCGCGCTCTACGGCGGCATTCTGCTGCGTCAGCACGATTTCTTCGGGCGCGGCGTGGCGATCTGGCATACCGAGCAGCCGATGGACCTGACGTTCATCAGCGGCATTCTGGCAAGCGCGCAGTTTCCGCCGCAAGATCCCTGGCTCGCGCCGTACGCGATCAACTACTACTACCTGGGCTACCTGCTGATCGCCGCCGTGATCCGGCTGTCGGGCGTGTCGGTGGGCGTGGGCTACACGCTGGGAATCGCGACGATCTTTGCGCTCACGGCGACGGCTATCGCGGGCATCGTGCGCAATCTGATCGATCTGTCGCTGCCGGAGGCCGACGATCGATCGGGCTGGCGCGGGCAGGTAGGCCGCTGGGCGTTTCCGCTGGTGGGCGTGGTGCTGGTGCTGCTGGCGACCAATCAGATCGGCGCGCTGCAAGTGCTGGCCGGCAGCGAAAAAGTAGTCGCGCTGGAGGCCGGGCAGCTTGCGCGGGCGGTCGGCAATGGCCTGGGCGCGCGCGCGCCGATCGAGCTGCCGCCGCCGTTTCCGGCGCACGAGTTCGGCGGCGATCCGCAGCTCGTGCCGAGCGATAAGGTCAAGGATTTCAACGCCTGGTGGCCGTCGCGTGCGCTCTGGGATAATCTGGGCGGGAATGATGGCGGCGTGCAGCGCGTCTATGCGATCACGGAGTTTCCGTTCTTCTCGTTCCTGCTGGGCGATCTCCACCCGCACGTGCTGTCGCTGCCGTGGAGCCTGCTGGCGGTGGCGGTGGCGCTCAATCTGCTGCTCCGCCCCACCGCGCCGGACTTTCGATCGCGGGCCGGGGTGCTGCATCTGCTGCTGACCGGGATCGTGCTCGGCGGGCTGTACGCGATCAATAGCTGGGACCTGCCGACGTATCTGCTGCTCTACCTGGGCGCGCTGACGATCCTCTACCTGCGTCTCGCGCCGACGCCGCGCGCGTTCTTCTGGCCGCACTTCATCCAGCAGGCGGGCGCGACGCTGCTGATCAGCTATCTGGCGTACGTTCCGTTTCATCTCACGTTTGCCGCGCCCACACAGGGCTTTCCGCTGGGCCTCTCGCCCGCCCGCACCGATCTGATCGAGTTCGTGGTGATCTTCGGCCTGTCGTTCGTGCCGGTGCTGGCGCTGGTGATCCGCACCGGCGGCGATGCGCAGGCCACGCCGCAGGAGCAGCGCCTCTGGCCGCTCGCGCCGACGACGACCGCGCTGGTGCTGCTGTTTTTGCTGCCGATTGGTCGACTGATCGGCTGGCCGCTGCTGGCGCTGCTGCCGCTGGCGCTCTGGGCCGCTGCCACGGCCTACGCCTGCCGCCAGCAGCCCGCGACCGCCTTCGCGCTGTGGCTGTTCGCGGTGGGCGCGCTGGTCATCTGGGGCGTCGATCTGGTCTATCTCCGCGATAGCTACGGCAGCCCGCGCATGAACACGATCTTTAAGTTCTACTATCAGGTCTGGCTGCTGTGGGGCACCCTGGCGGCGTATGCCCTGTGGGCGCTGGTGCAGCGCGTGCGCTGGACCTCGCTGGCGTGGCTGGTGCCGTTTCTGGCGCTGCTGGCCGGGTCGCTGGTCTACCCGGTGCTCGCGCCCGCCGATAGCCCCGCCGACGAAACGCTCGACGGTCTGGCCTACGTCCGCCAGGATCGACCCGCCGAGGCCGCCGCGATCGACTGGATTCGCCGCAACACCCCAGGCGATGCGCTGGTGCTGCAAGCGCCGGGCAAGCCCTATCAGTCGGATACCGCGCGGATTGCCAGCGCCACAGGCCGCCCGACCGTGATCGGCTGGACGCAGCACGAGGGACTGTGGCGCGGCGGTCAGCCGGAGGTGCGCGAGCAGATCGGCACGCGCGAGCAGGATGTCGCCACGATCTATACGACGACCGATCCGCAGCAGGCGCAACGTCTGATGCAGAAGTACGGCGTGGAGTATGTCTATGTCGGCACCAACGAGCAGGCGCTTTCCAACGAGCGCGCCGCGCCGCCCGAAGCGCTTACCAAGTTCGAGGGCTGGATGCAGCGCGTCTTCGAGCAGGAGGGCGTGATCATCTATGGCCCGCGCTAGACGCCGAGGGCCGCTTGTAGACCGATTGACCTCGTAGGGCGAGGCGCTGCCTTGCCCTGCGCTACCCGACGACTCGCCCCTACGCATACCGGATGATCATCAACAACCAGTAGGTCGTTTGTCCAGTTGACTCACAGGCGGTGCGGGTGTACAATCTTGATTGACCAATCAATCAAGAACGATCAGGAAAGATACTAAGCCATGCCACCACGGGACGAGCAAGATTTCGAGAATCGCCGCCAGCAGATCATCGACGGCGCGCTGGAAGTGTTTGCTCACAAGGGCTTCGAGCGCGCGACCAACAAAGATATTGCCCAGGCAGCCGGGATCGGCTCGCCCGGCCTGATCTATCACTACTTCAAAGATAAGAGCGATCTGTTCCGCCAGGTAGTCGAGCAGCGCGTGCCGATGCTGCAACTGCTGAACCAGACCGAATCGATCGCCAAGCTGCCGCCGCGCGAGGCGCTGACCCTGATCGGCAAGGCGGTCGTCAGCACGATGGAGAATCGCGCCGCTCTTCCGCTGTTCAAGATCATTGCCGGCGAGGCGATCCGTCGCCCGCTGGTGGCCGATATGATCACCCGGATCGGGCCGGGACGCGGCTTTCCGTTTCTGCGGGACTACCTTGAGCAGCAGATGGACGCGGGCGTTTTGCGCCGCATGGATGCCGGAGCAGCCGCGCGCTGTTTTATGGGGCCGTTTCTCGCGTACTTCTTGACGCGCGAGATCTTTCCCATGCCGGACGCTAAGATGCTCAGCCCCGAAACGATGGTCGCTACGGTGGTCGACATCTTTCTGGAAGGCATGCAGCCACGCGAATCGGAGCCGACGTAGGGCGGGGCGGAGAACCAAGAACCGGGCGCCATGCGGAGCCATGCCCAGAGGGCACCCGGCGCACAAAGGGACGAGCACCAGGTACTTGAAACTTGAAACTTGAAACTCGGCCAGGCTCACAGAATCGGACCAAGCCGATCGTGAGCATTTTTCAGATGACTGTATTGATTGACCAATCAATCAAAAAGGAGCACGGCTATGGTGATCGACCTACACCAGACGGCGGCACAGTCCACTCCGAAGGCTACCGGTCACGAGGTTCGTCATGTGCAACACACGACCTGCTGTATTGTCGGCGGCGGGCCTGCGGGGATGGTCATGGCCTACATGCTGGCGCAGCAGGGCATCGCGGTAATGCTGCTGGAAGCGCACAAAGATTTCGATCGCGATTTTCGGGGCGATACGATTCATCCGTCGGTGATGGAGATCATGGACGAGCTAGGTCTGGCCGGGCGGCTGCTTCAGCGCCGCCACACCAAGATTCACGCTATCACGCTGCCGACCGAGTACGGGCCGGTGACGCCCGCCGATTTCAGGCGGCTCAAGACCAAGTTTCCCTACATCACGATGATGCCGCAGGTAGACTTCTTGGAGTTTATGGCCGACGAGGCGCAGCGCTACCCGCAGTTTCAGCTTATGATGGGCGGTCGCGTCGAGGAGTTGATCGAAGAGGGCGGCACGGTGCGCGGCGTGCGCTACCAGACCGATGACGGCTGGCACGAGGTGCGCGCGCTGCTGACGGTCGGCGCGGACGGGCGCTTCTCGCGGATACGGCGCTTGTCGGGGTTGCAGGCGATCAAGACATCGCCGCCGATGGACGTGCTCTGGTTCCGCATCCCGCGCCAGCCGGGCGATCCTGAGGACGCGATGGGCATCTTCAAGCCGGGCGGCATCCTGATCCTGCTCAGCCGCGACGACACCTGGCAGGTAGCCTACGTCATCGCCAAGGGCGACTATCACCGCATTCGCGAGACTGGTCTGCCAGCGCTGCGCGAATCGATCGCCGGGATGATCCCCAAATTTGCGGATCGCATGGAGCATCTGCAAGACTGGAAGCAGGTTTCGCTGCTCTCGGTCGCATCGGATCGGCTGCCGCAGTGGTACCGGCCCGGCCTGCTGCTGATCGGCGACGCGGCACACACGATGTCGCCCGTCGGAGGCGTCGGCATCAACTACGCGATTCAGGACGCGGTCGCGGCGGCGAATATTCTGGCGCAGCCGCTCAAATCCGGTCGTGTGCGGCTCGACGATCTGCGGGCGGTGCAGCGTCGCCGCGAGTGGCCCACGCGCATCATTCAGGCGATACAAACCTTCTTGCAGCGGCGGATCATCGCCAATGTGCTCGATGCGCGCAAGGAGATTCGCGTGCCCAATTGGCTGATCTCGCTGACACGCACGCCGTTTGTGCGCACGCTTCCGGCGCGGATGATAGCTTTTGGCATCTGGCCCGTCCATGTGAAGCGGCCCGCGTAATCTTGATTGACCTCGGCGGGGCGTAGCGCATACGCCCCGCTGTGCCCTTACGGCTCAATGAGCCTGAGGACCGCTAGAAGACTCTGCAAGCTGGCGTACGCCCTGATGCACCCGCGCCCAATCCTCCAGCGTCAGCGTCTCGGCGCGGCGGTCTGGATCGATCCCTGCCGCCGTCAGCACTCGCAGCGCGGCATCCTTCTCGATCTTGATGCCCATCGAGGCCAGGCCGCTTGGCAGCGCGTTCGAGAGCTTCTTGCGAGCCTGAAGGAATCCGGCCTTGATCGTGCGAAAGAGCGCATCGACATTGTCCACGACGACCAGCGGCTGAGGGCGGCGTCGCAGCCGCAGCACCGCCGAGTCCACTTTTGGCGCGGGCACGAACGACGCAGCCGGGACGCGCGTGACGATCTCTGCATCGGCGTAGATCTGCACCGAGTGGGCCAGCACGCTCATGTTAGGCGGTCGCGCGACGATCCGCTGTGCGACCTCCCACTGCACCATGATCACCAGCGTCTCCGGCGCGGGCGTAACCTCCAGAAAGTGCCGGATGATCGCCGACGTGATCTGGTACGGCAGGTTGGCGACGACCTTATAGACGGGCGGGTTCGCTCGCGCGCCGCCGAGCACCGCCGCCGGATCGACCTTCATCACATCGGCCTGGATCACCGTGAGATTGGGCGTGCCGACGAACTCGCCGCGCAGCCGCGCCGCCAGCCGCTTGTCCAGCTCGATCGCCATCACGCGGCCAGCGCGCTGCACCAGCTCATAGGTCAGCACGCCCAGACCCGGCCCGACCTCGATCACGGTATCGTCACGGCTGAGCTCGGCGGCGTCCACGATCTGCTGGAGCACATGGGGATCGACCAGAAAGTTCTGGCCCAGATCCTTGCTTGGACGTAGATCGAGCGTGTTGAGCGCCGCGCGCACGCGGCCTGGCGTAATGTATGGATTGTCCATCAGTATCCGAAAACAAAAGAACCAACGTTTAACTTCCTTGTTCCCTTGTTCTCTCGTTTGCTCCCCTGTTCGCTCACTCCTCGCCCTCAGCCGCTCGCCGGAACGATATACTCCCTCAAACGATTGCGGCAGGGCGCGCCAAAGCAGTACCCCGCAAGTTTCGCGCCCAGGTCGAAGACGCCCGCCCAGAGCGTCGCGCCAAACTCACGGTGACAGCAGACCCCGCTCTCGTGATCGGCGATCACGTCGAGCGTCGCGCCCCAGGGATCGCCCCAGCGCTCGCTCACCGCTTCGAGCGCCGCCATCCGCCGCCGCGACTCGGCGGTTGGGCGACGCCCCTGGAAGCGCGCCAGCGACGGCGACAGGTAATGGTTCGTCACCGCCAGCACATCATCGCCGTCGCGACGCTGCACGGGCTGCCCCGGATAGCACTCAAGCGCGATCAGCGCGCCCGACGGATCGGCCAGCGTGTAGTTGAAGCTCGCCAGATGCGGCATCCGCATGATCAGCGCGGCGGCCTCCTCCGCCGTGCGGCAGCACTGCAACGCCAGACGCGGCACCAGATGGTAGGGCACGCCCGGCGTATGCGTCGCGGGCCGATCCGCCATCACTTTATGCAGCGCGACGAACAGCCCGTGCTCGTTAAGGCCATCGTAGCGCCCGCCGACCAGACCGCCATTCATGCCGATATGGGCGTAGCCGTCGCTTGGACGAGTCATCAGCAGGTGGCGCGTGCGCATGCGCACATAGAAATCGTAGGTGCGGCCCGCCAGAATCCGCCCGTCGTAGGCTCGCCAGGCTACCGCCGAGCAGCCGTGCGGCAGGCTGCCCGCCCGCACGAAAAGTCCCTGCTCCGACGGCAGATCGAGACGATCGGCGAAGGTTGCCAGCTCGTGCCACAGCCAGGGCGCGAGATCGCAGACGATCGACGCGCACGCCTGCAAAAAGCCGTGATCTTCTTCCCAGGGCCAGCGCTTGAAGGGCGACGGCACTCGCTGCAACGTCTGGGCCATCATCGTGCCAATGTCCGCGCCCGTCCCGCTCAGATGGACGATGCGATAATCCGCCTGTCGCTCGTGCTCAACATCGTTCATAGCTTCGAGTTTCGCGTTCTACGTTGCGGCCCTAACCCCGCTTCGCTGCGCTCAGCACCCCTCTCCCATTAAGATAGGAGCGGGGGAATTTGGTTCTCGGTTCTTTGCTCTTGGTTCTTGAAGAGGATGATCAACCGTGGGGGCCACCCTCAGACCCCGGCCTACCCGTCCTCACAGCACCGTCAAAATTTCCGGCGGACCATCGGTGATCGCGATCGTATGCTCGAACTGCGCCGAGAGCGAGCCGTCGCCGGTGCGCACCGTCCACTGATCCGGCATCAGGCGCGTCGTGGCCTTGCCCATGTTGATCATCGGCTCGATCGTGAAGACCATGCCCGGCTGCAACTTAATGCCGGAGCCGCGCTTGCCGATATGCGGCACGGTCGGCGGCTCGTGCAGCGACCGGCCAACGCCGTGGCCGGTCCACTCGCGGACGACGGAGTAGCCCTGCGCCTCGGCGTACGTCTGGATCGCCGCGCCGATGTCGCCCAGGTGATTGCCCGGCAGCGACTCCGCGATGCCTAGCTCAAGGCAGCGCTGTGTCACATCGACCAGCCGCTGCGCCTCGCTGCTCAGCCTCCCGACCGCAAACGTCACACACGAGTCGCCGACCCAGCCGTCGAGCAGCACGCCGATGTCGATGCCAACTACGTCGCCGTCGCGCAAGCGCTGCTTGGGGCTTGGAATGCCGTGGCAGATCACGTCGTTGATCGCCACGCAGATCGTCGCGGGAAAGGCCGGGCGCGTGATCTGGCCGCGATTATTGTGCATCGCCCCGTAGCCTTTGTAGATCGGCTGCGCGCCTTTGCTGCGAATATACTCCTCGGTGATCCGATCCAGCTCGGCGGTCGTCACGCCCGGCACGACATGCTCACGCAGCATCTCGAACGTTTCCGCCACCAGCCGCCCGGCCTCGCGCAGTTGCGCGATCTGGTGACGAGACTTCAATGTAACAGTCATAGCTTCTCATCCATGCTACTTGATCAGCCATAGTTCGGTCTGCGGCGGAGCCAGCCAGCGCGCGCCGTCCTCCTCGACCACGATCTCTTCTTCCAGGCCAAGGTAGCCGCACGACGTATCCAGGCCGCATTCGAGCGTAAAGACCATGCCCACCTCTACCTGGCCGTAGGGCGTCTGACCATAGCGATCCCAGCGCGGCCCCAGCAGCGTCCCGCCGTCGTGAACCGCCCGCCCGACGCCGTGACCGAGCGCGTGCTGGTACTCAGGCGCTCCCGCCTCGCGAAAGACCGCGCGCGCCACCTCGTCGACCTGCCAGCCCTGCACGCCGGGCGTGATGAACTCGAACGCGCGCTGAATCGCGGTGCGCACCAGCAGCCATGCCTGCTGCACCTCCATCGGCGGCTCTGTCTCATCCTCGCGCAGGACATACCACATCCGCTGCTGGTCCGAGCAGTAGCCCGCCCGCTGCACGCCAAAGTCGATATGCACCAGATGACCGCGCTCAACCCGCAGAGTCGTCGGCGTCGCGTGTCCGACAGGCGAGTGCGGCCCGGTGTTGACGATCGGACAGGCATCCCAGCTCCAGGCGGTTCCCATGCCATGCGCCAGCGTCTCGGCGTGCATCACCTCGGCGATCTGCGCTTCGGTGACGCCCACGGCAATCGTCTGCTCGGCCCGGCGGAAGATCTCGTCGGCAGCCTCGACCGCCGACAGCAGCAGCGCCTGCTCGCCGATCGTTTTGCGCGCCCGCAGGCTGGATACCAGCTCGTGCGCCGAGACGAGCCGCCCGGCGTAGGGCGTGCCGTCGAGCAGCTCCAGCAGCCGCAGATACATGCCGTGCGTCAGCCCATCGGCGGCGACTTCGCTGGTAGAGTAGTTGATCGCGATGCGCTGCGGATCGAGCGCGGCCAGCGCGTCGCGCAGATGCTCGCCCATGCTGGCATCGTAGCCGAGCACCTGGCTGAAAAGCCTCGTGACCTCGATCGGCTGCATATCGAAGCGCCCGACGATCGCCAGGCGCGTGCCATTGCGCGCGATCAGCAGGGCCGACTCCCAGGTTAGATCGAACGGCGCGATCAGCCGCAGCGCGGGATCGGCGCTCATGGCCGTCTCGCGCACAAAGATCAGCCAGGCATCGAGATCGAGCATATTAAGCAGCTCGTGCGCCTGCTCAAGTTTTTCGTGATAGATGGCGAGATCCTCGGTCATGGCAAGATCCTCCTGTTCCGGCGTCAGCGCTTCCTGCTCGCTGGTGCAGTATCATAGAACCTGTTCGGGAAACACTGATGCTTTCGAGTTCTCCCGTTCTCTGGTGCTTGGCTCTTGGTTCTCCGTAGCAGCATTCTAGCAGAAAGCGCCGCCGCATGATGTGCGACGGCTTCAGCAGCACGCTCCGATCGTTTGAACCATTTGCATCCCGCCATAGTGTAATACTATACTACGTCTCCCCCTTCATTATACGAATCATTCAGATCAAAGCTGTCCGTCACGGAAGGAGGTATCGCCCCGT
>DASUTC010000072.1 GCA_036374795.1 Herpetosiphonaceae bacterium | reverse complement strand
TGCTCGTGCTCGACAACGCGGAGCATCTGCTCGACGCGTGTGCCCAACTCGCGGACGGCTTGCTGCGCCGCTGCGAGAAGCTCAGCGTCCTGATCACCAGCCGCGAGCACCTGGGCGTGGCCGGCGAGCTGGCCTATCGGGTGCCGTCCCTGTCGCTGCCCGATCCGCAGCAGGAGGTAACGCTCGAAACGATCGCGGCGTCCGAGGCCGCGCGCCTGTTCATCGACCGCGCGCGTCTTCAGCAGCCGCAGTTCGACGTCACTCCAGGCAATGCAGCAGTGCTGGCGGCAGTTTGCCGGCGCCTCGACGGCATTGCGCTCGCTCTGGAGCTGGCCGCGCCGCGCGTGCGTTCGATGTCGATGCAGGAGCTCAGTCAGCGTCTTGACGACCGGTTCGGCATGCTGCAGCAAGGAGCACGCGTTGCGCTGCCGCGGCATCGAACGCTGCGTTCCCTGATCGACTGGAGCTACGACCTGCTCGACGCGCGCGAACGGGTGCTGTTACAGCGGGTTTCGGTATTCGCCGGCGGGTGGACTCTAGCCGCGGCCGAGCAGGTTTGCAGCGGCGACGACTTGCCGGCAGACGCTGTGCTGGACAGGTTGACGTCTCTGGTCGACAAGAACATGGTGCAGGCCGATACGCGGGAGGGAGAGACGCGCTACGGTTTGCTGGAGACCGTGCGGCAGTACGCAGGTGACCACCTGCGCGAAAGCGGCCTGGAGGCGTCCATCCAGGATCGCCTTCTCAACTACGTTGCCGCTCTTACAAGCGCGATGGAACTCCAGTCGCGCACGACCGATCAACTCGCAGCGATCCGCTGCCTCGAGGCCGAGATCGACAACGTGCGCGCGGCGCTGTCCCGTGCACTGATGCCTGGCGGTGACGTTGCCGCGGGACTTCGTACGGCGATCGCGGCCTGCTGGTTCTTCGAAACGCGTGGCAGGGCGTCCGAGGGAGCCTCGTGGTTATCCAGCCTCCTGGCCGCCGCACCAACGGATCTCGATAAAGCCGAGCGCGCGACGGCCCTGCGCTGGGTCGGAACCTTTGCTTTCCGACAAGGCGACTATGCCGCCGCAGCGGCGCATCGGGAACAGGGCCTCGCCTTGTGGAAGGAGCTCGGCAACCAGGACAACGTCTCTCTCGCACTGGCAGGCCTCGGCATGATCGCCCTGGCGAGGGGCGATCACGATGCTGCACGAGGGTTCTTCACCGACGGGCTTGCGATTGCCCGCACCTGCGGAAACGAGCGTCGCGTCCACAACTTGCTGATCCAGCTTGCCCATACGGCCGGAGAGCGAGGCGACTTTGCGACGGCACATGCGCACCTGGAGGAATCACTGCCGATCGCCCAGCGGCTGGGCTCCCTGCAAATGAACGAATCGCTCTACCACCTCGGCATGGTTTCCTACTATCAAGGCGACTATCCGGCAGCGCGCGTCTGTTTGCACGAGAGTCTCGTC
>DASUTC010000071.1 GCA_036374795.1 Herpetosiphonaceae bacterium | reverse complement strand
CGCGGTGCCGTCGCTCGTGGCGTACTCCACCGTCACCGATTGCGCCGAGGCTACATTGAGCCGCACGGTGAGTGTCGCCGCCGCCGCATTCTCGCCCACACTCAACGTGCTGGCGCTAAACGTGATCGTATCGTTGGCGTTGATCGTCACGGTAGCCGTGGCGGGTGTGCCCAGCCCCGCATTAGCGGGATTACTCAAGCTCACCGTGAACGTCTCGTTTGCTTCCAGCAGCCCGTCCTCCAGCAGCGGAATGCTGATGGTCTTGCTGGTTTCACCGGGCGCGAATGTCACGGTGCCGCTGCTCGTGGTGTAGTCACTGCCCGCCGTCGCCGTGCCGTCGCCCGTGGCGTACTCCACCGTCACCGATTGCGCGGACGCCGCGTTCAAGCGCACCGTCAGCGTCGCCGCTGCCGCGTTTTCGCCCACGCTGTAGGCGCTGGCGCTGAAGGTGATCGCGTCGTTGCTGCTGATCGTCACGGTGGCCGTGGCGGGCGTGCCCAGCCCCGCGTTGCTCGGACTACTCAAGCTGACCGTGAACGTCTCGTTCGGCTCCAGCAGCCCGTCCTCCAGCAGCGGCACGCTGATGGTCTTGCTGGTTTCACCCGGCGCGAATGTCACCGTGCCGGTGCTTGTCGTGTAGTCGCTGCCCGCCGTCGCGGTGCCGTCGCTCGTGGCGTACTCCACCGTCACGGTAACTGCGGACACGGCGCTCAGCCGTACGGTGACATTGGCAGCGGCTGCGTTCTCGCCCACACTCAACGTGCTGGCGCTGAAGGTGATCGCGTCGTTGCTGCTGATCGTCACGGTAGCCGTGGCGGGCGTGCCCAGCCCCGCGTTGCCTGGATTACTCAGGCTCACCGTGAACGTCTCGTTCCCTTCCAGCAGCCCGTCCTCCAGCAGCGGAATGCTGACGGTCTTGCTGGTTTCGCCCGGCGCGAATGTCACCGTGCCGGTGCTTGCCGTGTAGTCGCTGCCCGCCGTCGCGGTGCCGTCGCTCGTGGCGTACTCCACCGTCACCGATTGCGCGGACGCCGCGTTCAAGCGCACCGTCAGCGCCGCCGCTGCCGCGTTTTCGCCCACGCTGTAGGCGCTGGCACTGAAGGTGATCGTATCGTTAGCGCTGATCGTCACGGTGCCGGTGGTAGGTGTGCCCAAGGTGGCGTTGCTCGGACTACTCAGGCTCACCGTAAACGTTTCGTTCGGCTCCAGCAGCCCGTCCTCCAGCAGCGGAACGCTGATGATCTTGCTGGCTTCGCCCGGCGCGAATGTCACCGTGCCGGTGCTTGTCGTGTAGTCGCTTCCGGCGGTCGCCGTGCCGTTGCTCGTGGCGTACTCCACCGTCACGGTATATGCGGACGCGGCGCTCAGCCGTACGGTGATATTGGCAGCGGCTGCGTTCTCGCCCACGCTGTAGCTGCTCGCGCTCAGAGATACAGCGGGAGGAGCGTCGTTATCCTGAATCGTGACCGTCGCTGTAGCAGGCGCTTCGATAATGAGATCCTTAGATGTCGTGAGCGCCAGGCGGAAGGTTTCTTCAGGCTCGTCATTTACATCATTCCTGATTGGTACGCTGATGGTCTTGCTGGTTTCGCCCGGCGCGAACGTGAGCGTCCCACTCGCAGCGGTATAGTCGCTGCCCGCCATCGCCGTGCCGTTACTCGTGGCGTAGCTGACCGTTACCGGATAGCTCGCGGCAGCACTGAGGACCGCGCCGAACGTCACGCTGCTCGTAGACTCATCGACGCTTGCCGCTGCCGTCGACAGGCGGACGCATAGATCTTCGCCCTGGGGCGGACATGAGGGATTGGCGGTTGCGCTTATAAAGTCAACCGTTGTCGTGCCGCCCGGCATGTTGAGCGTCGCGCTGGTGCCCTGGCTGACCTTCGTTCCGTTTGCCAGGATGCGCCACGGAGCCAGGGAGGCATTAGCCGAGATCGAGATGGTGTAGGTTCCGCTGTTGACCGGCGGGAACTGGTACGCGCCGTTGATATCCGTCACGACCGATCCCAACGTGCTGAGAGTAATGGTCGCATTGGGCACCGGCTGTCCGCCATTCGTGACCGTGCCCCGGATCATTGCGGCAGGCTCGAATGTATTCCACTGGTAGGCAGCGGTGGTATATGCCTGGATGCGTCTATCGGAGACGGTGTTGGAATAAACATGCAGGTCGCGAAGCTGGTATTGACCATCGACGCCATGCGCGTGGATCGAGCGCCCCTCGAAGCGGAGCGAAACCTGTCGCACGCCAGGGCTAAGCGTTTGTGATCCCGAAGTCCAGGCGATCTCGGCGCCTGCGCTGTCGACGATCCGACCATTGAACGTGTAGGTGGCAGCCGATGGGATGACCACCTCGACATCGATGATCAGATGCTCAAACAGGCCGTTTCCGTTCGCGTCGACGGCGCGATCGGTGAAGTTGCCCGTGATCAGGCCAGTCGATTGGAACTGCGTCACCTGATAGGCGCTCGTCTGATGAGCCTCGACCATGCTATCCAGAGCCGTGCCGTCGAGCTTGCGCAGGCTGAGCGACACGAGACGATACGGGCCGTTCGCGCCGTGCTGACGAATCGCGCCGCCATCGAAGTTGAGATTGACGGTCGCGGCTCCGGCGCTCAGCGTGCTCTCGGTTGTTGCCGAGGTCACAAAGCCGCCATTGCTATCCAGCAGCGATCCCGAAATAGCGTAGGCTCCGGCCTCTCCCACCTGCACGCCAACGGCGATCTGAAGCCGATTGAATAGGCCATTGCCGTCGCTATCGATCCCGCTGTCGGCGAAGCTGCCGGTCAGCGCTGCGGCTGGCTGCTCGAAGCTGCCGTAGAGATAGCTGCCGGTCGTCTGCTGAAGGTCCATCAGATCATTGCCGCCAGCGTCGGCGAGGACCAGGGCCATACTGTACGGGCCGTTCACCTGATGGCTGTAGATGGCCGGGCCGCTGAACTGAAGCATAGCGGTACGTGTCGGGTTGGTCGCATCGACTGTCACCGTCGTCTCAGCCGTAGCGATGAGCGCATCGGCGCTGTCTTTGAGCCGCCCGTACAGCGTATAGGTTCCCGCTACCAGGCTCGAAACCTCCGCCGCGACGGTCAGCGTCTCGAATTGACCGTTGCCGTTCGTATCCGTGCCCTGATCGCTGACGGTGCCCGTCAGGTAGGCGGCAGGTCGCTGGAAATCAGTGAAGCGGTATGCTGCCGTCGTGTGCGTTTTGACGGAGGGATAGTACGGATCGCTGACGCTGATATAGACCGTGTACGGCCCGTCGGCGCGGCTGGCTGAGATGCTCTGACCGGCGAAGCTCAGATCGACCTGCTGGCTACCGGCTGCAACCTGGAGGGTTTGCTCGGCGGTGTCAAGCAGCGACTCGCCGGCAAAGATCTGCGCCGAGATCGTCGCGGTGCTCGCCACTGCGGCATTCAGGGTTGCTGTAACCCGCAGGTGCTCGAAGCCCGGCGTCGCGTCGGCATTGATCCCCTGGTCCGTCACCGTCTGCACCGCCACGAGCGGCCCCTGGAAGGACTGGGGATTAGAGGCGCTCGTCGTGAAGCTGCTGGTATCAAGCACCGTGCCGGTTTCATCGGTCAGCTCAAGCATGACCGTGTACGGGCCTGCCGCGTTGAAGGTACGAAGATCATAGCCATTGAAATAGACCGAGAGCGTCTGCTGGCCTGACGGCAGATCGACCGTGGTCAGCAGCCCGCTGATCAGTAGCTCCGGTCGAACGCTGCCGAGCGCGATCGCCTCACCGTTCGGCGCGGCCAGAATCGCCGTCACGCCAAAGGTCCCGGCCTGGGTCACGTTGAGCGGAACATTCACGCGAAGCTGCTCATACAGCCCGTTGCCGTCGGTATCCACGCCCTGGTCGGTGGGCGTACCGGTGAAGCTCCCCGCTGCGGCGGCGATGCTGCTCAGCGTGCTGGGATTGGAAGGAACGCTCAGCGTATTGAACGTCTCGTACTCATAGATCGACCAGCCGTTGATCTGGCCCATGTTCGGACGCAGCAGGGCTTTTGCGGGCGGCTGCTGCAACGTACGGCAGCGAATGCGTCCGCTCTCCACGCCGTCGATCTTGCAAAAGAGATTACCCTCTTTGCCCGCGTTCGTGTTAGGCCCTACCAGCCCAAAGGTTGGATCGTAGAACCGACCGTTATAGGTGCCGTACTGATGATTGCCAAAGACCCAGCGGTCGAGCGCCGAGCCGACGGGCCGCGCGTTGCCGCCGCCTTCCAGCGCCCTGCGCGTCGAGGTCATAAAGCCGCGCGGCGGGCGATATTCGTCCGTGCTGGTGGTAATGCCCAGGCTCCCGGCGAGCACGCGCCACACATCGCGGAAGACGAAACAGTCGCTCCGCTTGCCCGCGCCATTTTCCAGCAGCGTGATCGCATCATCCTTGAAGGGATTTCCCGCGTAGTAGCCATAAACCCAGCCGAACGGGTTGGCGTACTCGCGCGTATTGATCGCCTCAAGAATCTCGACCTCGGTCTGCTTCCCGGCAGCCCAGCCCAGGGAAGGATTGCTCGAATCAAGGGCAACATCCAGCCACGCGGCCTTGGGCTGGCCCGTGGCGATCGAGCCGCCGTTGCTGTTGGAGACAGAGCCGACGGGTGTGTCCAGCAGCACGTAGAGCGGATGGCTGCGCACCTCGGTTCGCAGGAGCTTATCCTGATCATAGATCTCCAGCGTCACCCGCAGCGTGTACTTGCCGACCTTATCGGGAAGCTTCACCGTGATGTCCTGCTCCCAGCCGGTGAGCTCCTGCACGCCGCCGGAGTTGACGCTGCTACCCTGGATCTCCCACTGGTATTTTACTTTTGGCTGCCAGGTTGGACGCCCGCCAGTGGGCCAGGTATCGAGCTTGTACTTATAGGTAAACTCGCCCGCTCCCCGGATTTTGCCAGCGATCGGATCGTTGGGATCGGCGTTCGGATCGACCGCGCCGCTGGCGGTAAAGACCGTCTTCCAGATGGTATCGGAGATCACATCGTCGGTTTTGCCGCGCTTGATCGTCACGTCGTCCAGCGCGTTGGCCTCAAGCTGCGCGATGTTGAAGTCGATCTCAACCTCGGCCCAGTCGACCTCTACCGCCCAGCAGCCGGTTCCCAGCGTATCGATCTGGACCTCGAACATGTTTCTGCCGGGGTTGAACGCGGTGCCTGGCACATCCACCGTCACCAGCCGCCACTCGTCGTTAGCGCCTGTGAGATCGGTGAGGAAGGTGCCGTTGAGATAGAGCTTGTCCACCTCAGGCTGGCAGCCATCGCCACCTGCGCTATCGATGTCATAGACGTTCAGCGTGACTTTGGCTGACTTGCCGGGAGCGACCTTATAGCCCTTCAGGTCGATCTCGAAATTAAGCGGGCTACTGTCGGCATAGAGGTATTGATCGAGATCGAAGCCGTCGTTGACACGGAATGTCACCTTCGGCAGGTTATGGGTAACGATCGTATCGCCGATCGCGGCAGCGCCGAACTCCGCGCTGCTCTCCGGCTGCGGTCGGCGCTGTGGCCGATCGTTGGGCGAGTCCCGCCGCGATGGCCGAATCGGCTTCTGACTCTTAGGCTCCGGCGGCGGTGTGGATGTTGCACTCAACGTTGTCATCGGCTGCATGAGATGACTAAGCGCAACCAACACCACCACGATGAGGGCGAGATACCTGTATTGTTTCATGATTGTACTACCCTCCTCGCACCATCAGCGCTTATGCTAGCGCTGTTCTGCCGCAAAGAGAAAAATGGTGATGACCAGATCGAAGGAATTTCGTGCTACAGCGAATGCAAAGATGACAGAGCCAGGCGATCGTTTGGCGGGTATGTCGATCGCGTGTCCAGAGCACCACGATGAACGTGCGAGGCTTCACGTGGATCTGGACCGAGGGATGCGCGCAGGGCGTGATGAATCAAACCCTTACGGGCATATCCTGAGATTTTGTTTCAACGATCATCGTGCTAGGCCTACGGAGTCAATCCACAGGCGGCTGCTGTAGGGGTAACAAACTGGCGGCTGAAGGCGAGATCAACCGCGACGAAAGACGCGATGCTCCGGTAGTGGCGAGTCACCTCCTTTGAAAGTCATCCGCGCGGTAGGCAGCAGTTGTATGTTCCGTGCTACTCGTGTAGGTGGCGTCGCGGACGGTGAGGTACACGGTATAGGGGCCATCGATCCGGCTTCGGGCCAGGGCTTCGCCCGCGAAATCCAGATCGAGCCGCTGGCTGCCAGCCGCGAGTTGAACGGTCTTCTCGGCTGTGCCAAGCGCTGTATCGCCGCCGAAGACCTGCCCATCGAGCGAGACAGTGGTCGCGGCCAGCAGCTTGACGTTTAGCGTGACGCGGAGCTGCTCGAAGCCGGGCGTGGCGTCTGTGCTGATGCCCTGATCGGCGATGCTCTCGATCTCTACCAGCGCTCCCTGAAATGTCTGAGGCTCGCCCGCCGGTACGGGGAAGCTCGTACTGGCAATCGTGGAGCCTGCAAGATCGGTTAGCTCAAGGCTGACCGTGTACGGATCTGCCGCGCCCAAAGCGCGAATATCTGCGCCGCTGAAATAGATGGTAAGCTTCTGGATGCCAGGGGTGAGATCGGCGATCGTCAATGGCGCGCTGCGGTTGGCATCGGGCGTGAGGCTGCCCATCGCGATCAGATCGCCGTTTGCCGTGGTGAGCAACGCCGTGACGCCGACGGTGCTCGCCTGGGTCGCGCTGACCTCGACATCAACTCGTAAATATTCAAACAGCCCATTCCCGTCGGCGTCATCTGCATGATGGCTGGTTGTGCCGGTGAAGGTGATCATGCCTGCGGCCGCGGCTCCCTGGGTTTCGCTCGTTTGAGTGGGCTGGACGTTCGCTTGTGCTGCCTGTACCGGTTGGGTTATCTCGACCGCGCGCTGCGTGGGCGCTCCCGGTAATCCGCACGCGGCAAGCATCACCAGCGCAGCGACGTGGAGCGGCAAAAAACGGAGCCGATCGGTTGCAGGTGAGATGAGCGATCGGCTCGCGGGCTGTAGCGCGTACAGCATGGCGACGAGTAATTTGATCGGCCCGGTGGTAGTCATCGTAATGCTCCATCATGGTCTGGGCTACCGCTATGAATGAGGATAGAGCTGTATGTGAGACGGGTTCTGTACCCTACCAGGATCTCGTTAAGGATGAATGCTAAGACACTGAGTTTATCGGGATGCCCAGGGCTGATCCAAATGCTACATTACCATATTGGGGGGCCGATTGAGCAACGTACCTGCTCCCGCACGTGTGCAGGCGCGTATCATCGCATGAGAGCGAGAAAACCAGTTCCGAGATCAAGAACCTATTGATTGATA
>DASUTC010000070.1 GCA_036374795.1 Herpetosiphonaceae bacterium | reverse complement strand
TTCGCGCCCGAAGTCGCCGAGGTGACGCGCGCCGGTGGTGAGGAGCTGGCCGAGCCGTATGTGATTCGTCCGACATCGGAGACGATCATCGGCGCGACCTATGCCAAGTGGATTCGCTCGTGGCGCGACCTGCCGGTGCTGATCAATCAGTGGGCTAATGTGATGCGCTGGGAGCTGCGCACCCGGCCGTTCCTGCGCACGGCGGAGTTCCTGTGGCAGGAGGGCCACACCGCCCACGCCACGGAGGAAGAGGCCGAGCGCGAGACGCTGGTGATCTTGCACGATGTGTACGCCGATGTGGTCGAGCGCGTCATGGCGATTCCGGTGCTGCGCGGCCTCAAGACCGATCGCGAGAAGTTCGCGGGCGCGCTTCGCACCTACGCGATCGAGGCGATGATGCAGGACGGCAAGGCGCTCCAGGCGGGCACAAGCCACAACCTGGGCCAGAACTTCGCGCGCTCCTTCGACATCAAATACACCACGCCCGACAACCGCGAGGAGTATTGCTGGACGACATCCTGGGGCTCGTCGACTCGGCTGGTCGGTGCGCTGATCATGGCCCACAGCGACGACGATGGCCTGGTGCTGCCGCCGAAAGTCGCGCCGGTCCAGGTTGTAGTCGTGCCGATCTTCAAGAACGACGACGAGCGCAGCGCCGTGATGGAGGCGGTCGATCGCATCACCGCCGACTGGAAGGGCCGCTTCCGCTTCAAGATCGACGATCGCGATAACCTCTCGCCAGGCTTTAAGTTCAACGAGTGGGAGGTCAAAGGCGTGCCGGTGCGAATCGAGGTCGGGCCGAAAGACGTGCAGAAAGGCACTGTCGCAATCTCTCGCCGCGATCGACCGGGCCGCGAGGGGAAGGCGTTTGTGGAGCAGGCCGGGCTGACGCAGTATGTCACGCATCTGCTGGACGAGATCCAGGCGGCGCTGTTCGAGCGTGCGCTCCGCTTCCAGCGCGAGCACACCTTCGAGGTCAGCACCTACGACGAGTTCAAGCAGCAGGTCGAGCAGGGCTTTGTGCGCGCCTACTTCGACGGCGACGGCGCGGACGAGGATCGGATCAAAGCCGAAACCAAGGCGACGATCCGGGTGATACCGTTCGACCAGCCGGAAGCGGAGGGCACCTGCTTCTTCACCGGTCGCAAGACCAGGCGGCAGGCGATCTTCGCCCGCTCATACTAGCGCCGATAGGCCGGCCACGGGAGAACAAAGGACCGGGTGCCAGACCGGGGTGAGGGCCTCGAACTTGGAACTTTGAACTTTGATTCTGGCCTGGAGCAGGAGCTACACGTTGGGGAGTCGCGCACGTGCCGCGTCGGCTCCCCACCCTAGGAACACTATCATGGGTCGCATTACGGTTCCGCGCTACTTGATCATCCTGATCTCGGCGATTGCCGCTCTGTGGCTGATCCAGCAAGTGTTTCAACTGATCTACCGGATCGCCGACATTTTGCTGGTCTTTGGTCTGGCATGGCTGCTCAAGCTGCTTCTCGATCCGCTGATCCGCCGCCTGGAGCGCTGGCGCATGCCGCGTGGCGGCGCGATCACCATCGCCTACATCCTCGTGATCGGCGGTCTGGTGAGCGGCTTCGTCTGGCTGGTGCCGCAGCTTACACTCCTGGCGCAGGAGATACCGGTCCTTGCCAACCAGATCGCGCGGAGCGCGGAAAACACTGCGCTCTGGCTCCAACAGCGCGGCGTGGAGATCGATCCCAACGCGATCACCGCGCAAGTTGTCGGCGCGAGCACCTCGGTTGCCAGCCTTTTCGCCCAGCGCGCCTTCGACGTGGCGCAGAGCTTCGCGGGCGTGCTTGGGCGGATCGCGCTGGTGATCACCGTGAGCGTCTACATGAGCCTGACATCCGGACGGATGATCGATATGCTCCGTCCGGTCATTCCCCCGCGCTGGCGCGACGAGTACGATGGCTTTGTCCGCGATGTAACAACCACCTACTCGTCGTATATTCGCGGCTACTTCTACGTCGTCGCGATCGGCACGCTTGCCAGCGCCGCGCTGATCTTCGGCTTTCGCATCCCGAATGCGGCGCTGTGGGTCATGGCCGTGCTGCTGCTGCGGCTGCTGCCGTTTATCGGCGGCGCACTGGCGAATATCCTGCTGATCGCCGTGATCGTCTTTACGCTGCCCATCGCCAGCACGATCGTCGCGATCGGCCTGCTGTTGGTCGGCCAGACGCTGCTGACCAACGTCTTGATGCCGCGCGTGATGAGCCGCGAGCTGGGGATTAACCCGCTGCTGGTGCTGTTTGCCGTGCTGCTGGGCGCGCGGATCTACGGCGTGGCGGGCATCTTGTTCTCGATCCCTGCCGCCGCGATCATCGCCACGATCATCGCCAAGGCTGTCAAGCGCTATCTGCTGCCGCTCTACGAGACGGGCGGCTGGTGGAACGAGCAGGTGACGGTAGTGCAGCAGAGCAACTGGCGCAAAGGATTGATCCGGCATCACCGCGCAGAGCACGGCGAAGAGCATACCGTCGTGGCGTATCCGCCGAGCACCTGGCACACGGAGTCTGTCTCGCCAGCGCCACCCGATCCGCGAGAGTCATCGGTCAAGGAGGTTTCCTGATGCAGCTTCATGTTGTGGACGACAAGCATATTCGGCTGGAGATCGATGGGGAGCATGGGCTGGAGGTGATCGGCGATCCTTTCGGCCCGTTGCAGATGATGGCAGCCTCGCTGGCGCTGTGTACCGCCTCGGTCATGCAAGACTATGCCGCGACCGCGCATTTTCATCTGCATCACTTTGCCGTCGTCGTCGTCTGGGATTACACCGAGCAGCCCTACCGTGTCGGACACATGCAGATGACGCTGCAGGTGGGGCCGGATGTGCCGCCCAGCCGCCAGAAAGCGCTGCTGCGCGCCGCGCAGCAATGCACGGTGCATAATACGCTGACTCATGGCGCGCGGATTGAGATGACGCTGGAGGTGCCAGGTGCCGAACAAGCGTAGCCGCCGCCGCGCGATCCTTGAAGATCTGCCGGAGCTACCGGAGCCGCAGGAGGGACGTTCGCTCGGCATCGCGCCGGATCTGAGCGCTGAGCTAAAGCTGATCAGCTTCGGCTCGCCGCGCCGCCCAGCCGATCGCTGCACATACTTCGACGCGCCCGCCGAGTTTGGGCTTTGTCTCGATTGTCAGTATAACCGGGGAGCGAAGGGAAGCGGGATTGTGTGCGCCCATCGGTTCGGTCTGGACCCGACGGTAGTCGACGGCAAGACCACACAATTCACGGCTGGGGAGATCGTACCGCTCGATGAGGGGGGTGCGAGCAGGCGCAGGACCGAGTAGGCAGCACTGCGCGTTCGCGGATTCTTCTTACGCGGATACGTCGATTTCCGGCAGCACGACGGTCTGACCAACCGGCGAGGCGATCATTAGCTCGACCGGCGCGGCGGCGAGCGGTCCGCAGCTAAAGCTGCCAAGGTCATTAGCCGTCGCTGTCGCCTGGACGTTGCCCGCCTGACGCAGCACGACCAGCGCGCCGGTCCAGCGATCCTGATCGGCGTCCACAACCTGGCCCAGGATCGTCACCTGCCCTTCGGAAGCAGGCTGCACATCCAGAACGATGGTTGTTCCGTCGGCCTCGGCCATAATTGGGCCGCTTGCCGCGCCACGCATCGCCAGCGCAGACGTGCGCGGTACAACACGCGCGAAGATCTGGCCGAATGCTTGAGGCCACGTATGCGCCCAGCCTCGCTCTTTTTCTCGCGCAGGCTCCGGCTTGGAGACTGTGGCCGTGTCGGGTGCTGTGTTGGGGACCAGGAAGCCACCTAATTCCTCTACCTCGCTCTTACAAGCCGCGCACTGCTCAAGGTGCCGAACGATCGAGCGCTCCTCGCTCTGGCTACTGATCATTGCCAGGACGTACTCACCCAGCCGCTGCGGCGAGGGACAATCCCAGCGATAGAGCTTTGCCTTTAGCGCACCTTCCATCTGCTGTGCGTGTTGCAGACGGACGTTGCAGCTTGGGCATTGCCCGATATGGCTTTGGACCACCGGATCGACGAAGCCCTCGATCGCGGCGCTGATTTGATCTTCTGTTATTGGTGGTGGGAGACGGCACTCCATATCTCACCTCTCCTCTGTCAAAAAGTTTGATATCGATCGTGCGTATGCTGGTGTGTCGTTTGATCTGCTAAATGCAAAAATGCGGTTAATATCACGATAACATCATAATTGAATGATCCAACCTGCGATCGGGCAGGATGCTGCTACTCGGCCTGTCCATTCAGCGCCATTCCCGACATGCGTTGAAGCATCGCATCGTTGCGCAGCACCCGACGAATCCGGTAGAGCGCGACCGATACCTCGCGCTCGTTGCGCCACTGCGTTGGATGCTCCGTCACAATCTGGCGCGGCTTCAAATCTAGCAGGAACACGCAGCGCGCCAGCAACTGATCGCGATCGTCGGGCAGTAGCCGACAGATATGCGTCCAGAGCTCGGCGGCGTCGATGCGGCCACCCAGATCCGGCGTGTGCGGCACATCGCTCATCTCGCCCAGCGGCATCGATGCGTTTGGCTGCTGATCGCGGAGATACTGCGCAATCGCTGTGTGAACGCACATCTTTAAATAGGAGAGGGTTTGAGGCAGCGAAGGAAACTTACTGAACTTCTCGCCGCGCAGCGCGAAGTAAAACGTCCGCATTGCCGACGTAGCAAAAAAATCGGCGCTCTCGCCCGTCTGCGTGAAGCGATTATGGCTATATACCCAATTCAACACCTGCCGCTCGTAGATCTGATAGATCCGCGTGAAGGCTTCGTCGGACTCGTCTGCGAGCGCCCGCCGCATCAGCTCGAAACAGTAGGTCGGATCGTTCTCCTGGCGGCTGTTGAATTTTTCGGTCTCCTCAGCGCAGCGCTGGGCGAGGTCGTCGTTCGACATGCTTGAGAGAAAGGCCATATCAGCGCTCCCTTAGCGGAGGTTGTCTACGCATAGTGTACTACGCCTCGTCAAATCCGGCCTATCGTATGCTGCTGGCTTGGATACCCCAACCCCGCAGAATCGTTGCCTGATCGTTCCACAGGCACGCCTATTGTATCACGTGGTAATTCGCACCAATCCACGTCTTTCCATCATCTCGCAGGCTTTGGCTCATGCCTTGATAAATACATGTCATCTGGTATTAATCCGAGTAACATGTACAACAAAAAGGCACGTGGTACAATACACGCCACAGACAGTACTCCTCAGATAACAGCAAAAAGGACACCCCCATGACGGAACGAGCACCTTTGGCACACCCAACCATTGGCATGACCTATGCCTTTGTAGAGAGTGCATCGCAATCGCTAGCCGGTATTCCGGGTAAAGTCATTCAAGTGTGGCCGCGCTTCCAATCGGGCGATTGTCTTGTCACACTGGAATATCCGAAGCCGATCAAGTTCAGAAATGCGCTGATCACCCGGGTCGATGCGTTCGTCAGCCAGCTACGTCCGATCAACGATCATCACTTCAGCTACACAGCCTAGCTCACCGCGTCGCCGCATCATCCCTGCACCCAACGATTGTTGATACCCACCCGACACCTTGTAGCGCATCTCCAAGACCAGCACAACCAGCCGTCGCACGCTCACGCCTTCACGACGATGTGAGCCTGACAGTATACAGCGCTGTA
Organism: Herpetosiphonaceae bacterium; assembly: GCA_036374795.1. NCBI lineage: Bacteria > Bacillati > Chloroflexota > Chloroflexia > Herpetosiphonales > Herpetosiphonaceae > Herpetosiphonaceae bacterium. Next base: position 42,231 of record DASUTC010000070.1, on the reverse strand, counting down.
TACAGTATATTCTTGATCCAAACGCCTGCCGCCGGATTACCGGGCACGTGCCAGCACTCCAAGATCGTGAGGGAGCCTCCTGCAACGAGAGGTAGATCATCAGCCCGATCTACGATGCTACCGCTGTGTCCTGCGTGGTCCGAGTTTCGAGTTCAACGTGCCAGGTTTCGAGTTCAAGGCCCTCACCGCGCCGGGCGCCAGACCCAAAGGGTACCCCGGCATGGCACCCGCCCTGCCCCACGCTCAGGCGGGCCTCCAACTTCGCGGCGTCAGGCGAGGGGCAGCAGGTAGAGCTTTTTGTTCCCTTGCGCGCCAAGTACCCTCCGGGCCTTGCACCGGGTTCCTTTGTTCTTTTCCTGCGAGACTGTGATAAACATGTCAAAGCCGCATTTATCCAGTTAAGGATTTTTGCATCTGGGCATGCAGCAGATCCATGCATCCAAGGGAAGGACGGACTATGCAAGTAGAGGGAATTCGGGTGCAGCGCGATCCTTTCTCACCCTTCCACGCGCAGCGGGTCGCTCTTTGGCGGCAACGTATCTGGGATGCCATACAGGCGGCACGGACGCAGGCGGAATTTCAGATCGCAGGAGCGATGCACGACACCCACGACAGCGGCTATCTGTCAACGCTCGGATGGCACGCGCTCCATAATGGGTACCTCAAGCAGGCGCAAGACTACTTCCGCGCGGCGCTGCACTACGATCCGTACCTGATTGGGGCGTGGTTTGGTCTAAGCCGGGCCGCGTGGTCGCCCGAAGAGCGGCGGGTCTATCTCCAGGCGGCGATCGATCTCCAACTCCTGGTAAGCGATGTAGCTCGTCACCACGAGATCTGAGCGTAGCGACAGCACTGCCGGTAGGGGCGCGGGGGTGGTCAAGCGCTGGCAATCAACTGCCGAGCCGCTGCTGGCCGAGTCCTTCGACCCCCAGCACAGCCTGGACTTCGCCGGTGCGACGAAATCCAAACCACTCGTACAGCCGTTGCGCCTGTACATTGTAATCTTGCGTATTAAGCGTCATCAGGTCAATCCGCCGATGATGGCAGAAGCGTACGACATCGGCCAGCAAGCGCACGCCGACGGCGCGGCCCTGGAAAGCGGGCGATACTGCGATGCGCACGAGATGCGCGTGGACCCCCGCCTGATGGACTGTGACGTAGGTATAGCCGATCACCTCGCCGCTAAACTCTGCCACGGCAAAATAGGGCGCGCTGATCAGCGCAGGGCCTAAAATTTCCTCTCCTTTACCCCAGGGCGTAGCAAAACAGATCGCATCCAGCCGCAGTACGGCCTGAAGATCCTCTGGACGTGCCCGGCGAACCACCACCGCCTGATTCCCCGAAGCAGGCACATCCATGCCCACCTTTTCGTAGGTCAGCACATCCATAATCCGCTTGTAGCCAAGCTTTTCCAGCGGCGTGCGCAGCCAGGGCATGCTCCATTCGTCCAGGGTGATATACAACGACGAGATCGCGCGGGCGGGCAGCAAGCGGTGCAACTGGTCGATCAACAGTGGAAGCACCGACACCGCCTCGACGCGCCCATCGATCAGCACGGAACGCAGCCAGGCGTTCGGCGACATGCGCCAGCCCGCCTGCGCCACCGCAACGATCTTACCCTCGTACTCAAGCACTGCGGTCGGCTCGTGTGGCAGCAACTCGACGACATCATCGACCGAGCTGGTCAGGTAGCGGCGGAAAGCATGGTAGCCCAGCGATCCGATCACGGACGCATCGTGGGGAGCAGCGGGTCGCGCCAATGCGTGGCGTCGATCGAATGGACGACGAAATAATGGCATACCGCGCAAGAATCTTTCCTCTCGTGCTATGTATGATACCATGTGCTCAAAGCGCGGAAGGGGTCGTCGATGCTGCTTGAGGCAGAGCAGATTGTCAAAAGTTATGGTGCCGAGCCTGTGCTGCGCGGCGTGACGTTTGGTGCGGCGGAGGGTGAGATCGTCTGCCTGCTGGGGCCGAGCGGCTGCGGCAAGTCTACGCTGCTGCGGGTGATCGCCGGGCTGGAGACGGACTACGCTGGCAGCGTCCGCCTTGAAGGCCGCGCGATCGATCGCGTGCCGGTTCACGAGCGGCAGTTTGGCTTTATGTTTCAGGATTTTGCGCTGCTGCCGCACCGCAGCGTAGGCCAGAATATCGCGTTTGGCCTGCGGATGCAGCGGCTACCGCGCGCCGAGATCGCGCGCTGCGTGGACGAGATGCTCGATCTGGTGGGGCTGCCGGGCTATGCGCGGCGCACGATTTTCGAGCTATCGGGCGGCGAGCGTCAGCGGGTAGCGCTGGCTCGCTCACTCGCGCCGCATCCCCGGCTGCTGATGCTGGACGAGCCGCTTGGCGCGCTCGACCGCACGCTGCGCGAGCGGCTGACCGAAGACCTGCGCGCGATCATTAAAGCGTTGGGCCTGACCAGCATCTACGTAACGCACGATCAGGTCGAGGCGTTTGCGGTCGCGGATCGGATTGTGTTGATGAATCGTGGACAGATTGTGCAAAGCGGCACGCCGATGGAGGTCTACTGCCGCCCGGCCAGCATGTTCGCGGCTCGATTCCTGGGCCTGAACAACCTGATCGTCGGAGAGCGTATCGCGGTGGAGCGGGGCCGCACCCTGATGCAGACCGCGCTTGGTCGGCTGGTGGTAGAGACGCAAGAGCAGGGCGCTGAGAGGCAGACGGTCTTGATTCGGCCTGAGGCAGCCGCGCCGCCGACCGAGGATGCGGTAAATGTGATCGAGGGGCGCGTGACGCGCAGCACGTTTCGCGGCGGCACGCAGCGCCTACTGCTGCGGCATGGGAGCGGCACGGAGCTAGAGCTGGATGTCGAGGCCGGGACGTTCGCGGTGGGCCAGAGCGTGCGGCTGTCGCTGCGCCCCGATGCTTTGACGACGATCGCGGAGGAAGCCTGACCCTCGGCGTGATGCCGAACCTTGCCAAATTACGAACTGCCGGGGCGCATGCAATACGCCCCGACGTATCCGGCATCATGATTCAACGATCATCAGACCAGGACAAGATCAACCCGTCTGCTCAACAGCGGCAGCCGCGCCGTTCGACGCGGCGTGCGGCGGCTCGCGCTCGGTGTCGGGAAATTCCATAGGTGGGAGATGCGCCACGCTAGGCAGGCCAAACTGCTTGAGAAACTCCTCGGTCGTGCCGTAGAGCATGGGACGGCCAACAGCCTGAAGCCGCCCCACCTCGACGATCAACCCACGCTGGAGCAGAGTCCGCACCGCGCCCGACGAATCAACGCCACGCACCGCCTCGATGCCGGAGCGCGTGATCGGCTGTTTGTAGGCCACGATCGCCAGGGTTTCCAGCGCCGCATTCGATAGCCGGGGCGCGCTGGTATGCACGCCCAGGAAACGCTCGACCACCGTGGCGGCCTCCGGCGCGGAGACGAGCTGGACATGATCGTTGTGGCGCATGAGGCGGATACCCCGGCAGCGGTACTCGCGCATCAACTGCTCCAGCACGGCCTCGATCGCCGCCAGCGGCAGCCCGATGGCCCGCGCCAGATCGCGCACCGGCACCGGCTCCGCTGCAACGAAGAGCAGGCTTTCGACCAGTTGCTTGGGGCCAAATTCGGCTTCGACGCCGGGCGCGAACGGCTCAGCTTCCAGCGCTTCGGTCATGGACTAGCCGCACTGTCCCTTAGGGAACTCAGGCCCATTCGCCACATGATCGCGCCAGAACGCGCGGATTCCGGCCTCGTCGTAGCTGTCGAGCAGCGCCATTACACCCCAGGCCGTGAGCGCGATCGGCTTATCGTCCTGAATGCTGTCGCGCGGCGTCAGCACCAGGCAGGGGCGCTGCTTGCGCAGATCGCGGGCCAGCTCTCTCAGCTTTTCGACAGTCGCCTCGTCCACCTTGGCGGGATTGTAGCTAATGATCACACCGCCATGCTCCAGATTATGCACCAGCCGCTCATCCGCCGGTGCGCGCGTGGGATAGATGCCCCAGGTCGCGGCTTGCCCCCAGTGATCGCCGGAGGTCGGCGGATTGGTGCTGTACTCCACGGCGGTGCCGTCGGGCACGTGCTCGCGCGACGGCAGCACATCGACGGGGCTGCCCGGCGACTTCTCGGCAGCCGGAACGCCGCCGCTGCCGCCGAAGATCAGCCAGGCACCAGCCGCAAGCACAATCAAAAGACCAACGCCAATCAGGACCGGAACGAGGGGAAAAGAGCGCTTCTGGGGAACTTCCCGACCGCGAACTGCGGGATTAGGGCGCGGTGCGCCCCCTGGACGTGTCGCCATATCAGTGATTGCTCCTCGATGAAAGGTGTCAGGTAGTGTAACGAACGGATAGCGGAGCGTCAACCGCCACCAGCCATCTCCAGTAAGCGCGAGGAGAGTGGTTACTCCTCGCGACTCTTGAAGACCAGGATAATGGGCGTGCCCACGAATGGGTACTGCTCACGAATACGATTTTCCAGATAGCGCTTGTAGCCGAAGTGAATCTCCTGCGGCGCGTTCGAGAAAAACAAAAAGACCGGCGGCGCGACCTGCGCCTGCGTGGCGTAAAAGATCCGCAGATGCGCGCCCTTGTGGATCGACGAGGGCGGATGCGCCCGAACGGCCTCGCGCAAGATCGTATTCAGCTTGCCGGTCGAGATGCGCGTGTTGCGCTCGCCGTTGATCAGGAGCGCCAGCTCTAGAAGCTTCTCGACGCGCTGGCCGGTCTTGGCCGAGATGAACAGCAGCGGCGCGTACGGAATGAAGTGTAGCGCGGCGCGGACATGGTTGTTCCAGGCTTCAAACGTCTCGTTATCTTTTTCGATCGCGTCCCACTTGTTGACCAGCACCGCGATGCCCTTATACGCATCCAGCACCATCCCGGCGATATGCGCGTCCTGAGCGGTCACGCCCTCGGTCGCATCGATCATCAGCAGCGCGATGTCGGCGCGCTCGATCGCCCGCAGCGCCCGCAGCACGCTATACTTCTCGATGCCCTGGTCGATGCGGCCCCGTCGCCGGATACCGGCGGTATCGATCAGCAGGATCTTCTCGCCGTTGTACTCAAGCACCGTGTCGATCGTATCGCGGGTGGTGCCCGGCACATCGCTGACCACGACGCGCTCGGTGCCCAGCAGGCGGTTGAGCAGGCTCGACTTGCCGACGTTGGGCCGCCCGACGATCGCGATCTTGAGCGCGTACTCCTCATCGGGATCTTCCTCGAACGGCGGCAGCGCCTCGTAGAGCGCATCCAGCAGCTCGCCCGTGCCGGTGCCGTGGTAGGCGCTCAGCGGGATCGGCTCGCCCAGGCCCAGGTTCCAAAACTCGACCGCATTCTGCACCCGCTCCAGCGAGTCGGCTTTGTTGACGCCCAGGATCACGGGCTTGCTCGTCTGGCGCAGCATCTCGGCGACCTCTTCGTCGGCGGCGGTGATGCCCTGCTTAACGTCGACCAGAAACAGGATCGCGTCGGCCTCGTCGATCGCAAGCTGCGCCTGGGCGCGTGTGGCCCGCACGATCTCCGCTATCGAGGCGGTCGCCTCGTCTTCCTCGCCTGGCAGAATACCGGCGGTATCGACGATCGTAAACTCGCGCCCGTGCCATTCCGACTCACCGTAGAGTCGGTCGCGCGTGGTGCCGGGCTCGTCCTCGACGATCGCGCGTCGCTCGCCGACCAGCTTATTGAAGAGCGTCGACTTGCCGACGTTGGGCCGTCCGACGATCGCAACGATTGGTTGTGGCATGATTCTCTACTCCAATTCTCTTCTAAACAACAAAGGCACGGCGTGCCGTGCCCCACACCACACGCCGCACGCGCGCCGCGCTATGCCGCGACCGCCGCTGTCATCGCCGATGGACTCGGCTGCGGTGTTTTCGCCAGCGTGCGAATCGCGCGAACCAGCTCCAGCGGATGACGAGCCATCGCGATCGGGCTGCCCAGATCGGCGGCGATCTGCTCCGGCGCTACGTCGTCGATGGTGCGCTCGCCCTTGAAATCGAACATCACACGCGGCAGGATCACCAGATCGGCGGCTCCCAGCGGCGCGACCTGTGCGATCACATCGCCAGCGGTCAGCAGCCCGGCGACGGTGACAGTCTCGCCGAAGAAATCGTTGCGCACGACCTTAAGCTCGGCCTGCACGCCCGGTACTCGCCCGATGCGCTCGACCACGGGCCGCAGCACAGGCTCGGCCAGCGTGCCGGTGACGACGATCACGCGCCGAGGCTGCCGTGAGCGCGGCGGCAGCTTATGCCGCGCCAGCTCCCACTCATCCAGAAACTCGCGTACCATCCCGACGCCGTTCTCGATCTGATCCGCGCCCTCGTAGACATGCGCCGGAGGCACCGGACGATTCGCCAGCAGATAGAACTCATCCGAGGGATAGACCAGGCCATAGCCCAGCTCGGCGCGGAAGCGCTCCTGGTACGGCTCAAGCAGATCGATCACGCGGGCGGCTTCTTCGGGGCGGAACGTGCGCAGCGGAATCTCGGCGACCAGATTATCGGCTGAGCGCGCGCAGAAGCCCAGATCCGCCGTCGCGGACTGACCGGCCACGCCGCCCTGAGAGATCGTTTGATCCCAGAGCGGCTGGCGCTCCCAGTTGGTATCGATCCACTCGGCAGTTTCGTGAACCTGGATCGCCGCCTTGACCGACTGAGGCGCTTTGCCGTTGAAGCGGTACTTGGTCAGGCCAACGGGCACCGCCGCGATCGACTGGACGACCGGATGCAGCGCCGCGAGCGCCTGGATGCTTTCACGGAGCACCTCGCCGTCGTTAAGGCCGGGACAGACCACGAACTGCGTATGCACCTCGACGCCCATCGCGCCGAGCCGCTTAATGTCGGCGAGCACATCGCCCGCGTCGGCCTTGCCCAGCAGCACGCCGCGCATATACGGATCGGTGGCGTGGACCGAGACATACATCGGCGTGAGACGCTGCTCCTCGATCCGCCGCCAGTCATCTTCTTTCAGATTGGTGAGCGTGACGAAGTTGCCGTACAAAAACGACAGACGATAATCGTCGTCTTTGAGATAGAGCGTCTTACGAAAGCCCTTGGGCATCTGCGTCAGGAAGCAAAACGGGCACTTATTATTGCAGGTGCGCAGGCGATCCCACAGCGGCTCCGAAAACTCCAGGCCCAGATCGTCATCGGCATCCTTCTCGATCTCAAAGAGCAGCCGCTCATCGCCGCGCAGCACCTCGACGGTGACAAGCTCTTCGGCCATCGCAAAGCGGTAATCGATCACATCGCGCATACGCTGCCCATTGACCGCGACCACGATGTCGCCGACGCGCAGATCGAGTTCCTGGGCGGTACTGCCCGGCTCGACATTGACCACCACGCCGCCGGAGCCTTTAATATTTTGGAGATTCGGCTGATATTCCATGCGCCTGCCCGCGTCAGCGCCCTGCATGCGCTACGCCTATATAAATCTAATGCATCAAAAAAGGTACGGACGCGCCGTACTCTGGTCTGTATTATACCAGAACATTGGACATAATCATTCGCTTTGCGCCAGGTGAAACCAGGCAATCATAACAACACAAAACAGCGGCCCGCAGAACGTATCCGGCGCGCCGCTGTCTGTTGAGGAAATTGATCACTTGGAGACGAGCTAGGGCTGCACGGTTCCGCAAAGCTTCGTTACCACATATTTCGTTTGGGTTGGCTGCCCAAACGCCCTTGCATCAACTCTGACCTGGAAGCTGCGCGTACCACCGCCCGAACAATCCGGGCTAAGGTATCTGGTGTACTGAGATGTGTACTCCGACGTAGAGGTACCAGACGTGAGATTCCAGGTGGCGGTGCAAGAAGCAACCGTGCTGGTCGCGCATGTCCGGCTGTACCACGTGAAACTCGCATAGGGCGCATACAAGCTAGCGCGGTAGGTGTAATTACCCGACGTCGTGATCGAAGCTGGACCACTGAGCGACAGCGTTGCCTCCGTGGTTCCAACGTCTTCGGGGACACGAGCAGTGCTGGCATGGGTCGGCATGGCCGAGATGCCGAGCAACAGTGCCAGGCTAGCAACGAGGAAGGCGGCTTTGGTGAGTGTTCTGGGCAGGTGATACCGCATGTGACAACCTCCGCGAAACAGCCCCGGCACAGGAGATGGTGCTTCCGTCTGCCCGAGGCAGCACAGCCGGAAGCGGATTCGGCGCACAGTGGAGCGTGCAGCCTACCACAGATGACCAGGGAAAGATCGTTTATGACCACTTCGCGCAGCGCAAGGAGTGGCGTCTGACAGCAAGAACAGCCGCGTCTGGATGCAGTGCAAGGGTATATCTAGCTCTTGAGCCGATCGTAGGCTAATAATCAAAAATTGTCAATATCCAAAATTGGGAGGCGCGGCGCGCCGGAGATTGAACGGCTCGCGGGCTTTGCTGGTGTTGTATAAGGTATGGCCCGGACGCGCCCGGCGAAACAACATAACGTTTCTGGTATAATCCAGGTAGGATGACGTAACGATTGTTTTAGCGCTTCACCAAGCCATCCGAGCAATAAAGATCCCGATCATGATCCATATCAGGAGGATCGTTTGAACGATATTCAACAGGTCGCCGAGCGAGTGGCGGATAACGTTGAGCATGTAATCATCGGCAAGCGCCGCGCGGTCGACCTGCTGCTGGTCGCGCTGCTGTGCCGTGGACACGTGCTGCTGGAAGACGTGCCCGGCGTGGGCAAGACCGTGCTGGCGAAGTCGATCGCCCGCTCGATCGGCTGCACCTTCAAGCGCATTCAGTTCACGCCCGATCTCTTGCCGTCGGATGTCACCGGCGTGTCGATCTTCAACCAGCAGAACAGCCAGTTCGAGTTCCGGCCCGGCCCGGTGATCGCGCAAATCGTGCTGGCCGACGAGATCAACCGCGCGACGCCCAAGACCCAATCGTCGCTGCTGGAATCGATGGAAGAGCGGCAGATTACGGTCGACGGCGTGACGCACAAGCTGCCGGAGCCGTTCATCGTGCTGGCGACGCAAAACCCGATCGAGTACGAGGGCACCTTCCCGCTGCCGGAGGCGCAGCTCGACCGCTTCCTGCTGCGGATTCATCTGGGCTATCCCCAGAAGAGCGAGGAGCTACAGATCCTTGAGAGCCAGCGCAAGCAGCATCCGCTGGACACCTTGCCGCAGGTGATCACCGCCGAAAACCTGCTGACGATGCAGGAGCAGATCAAGGATGTGTACGTCGACGACCTGATCAAAGACTATATCGTCTCGGTCGTGACGGCGACGCGGCACCACGACGACGTATACCTGGGAGCCAGCCCGCGCGGCTCGCTGGCGCTGTACCGCACGTCGCAAGCCTACGCCGCAATCCAGGGCCGCGACTACGCAACGCCCGACGATGTGAAAGCGCTGGCGGAGGCCGTGCTGGGCCATCGGCTGATCATCGCTCCGGCGGCGCGCATCCGCAACGTGCAGCCAGCCAACGTGATCGACGATGTGCTGAGCGCGGTGCCGGTGCCCGGCGGACGGCCCGGACGACGGCCCGAACGTGAAATCATAGGAGCGAGATAGGCCATTGGCACGATCCGTCTGTGGTCGTGCCGATCGCCGTATGCGATGAAAGCACTAGGCATTCTGCTGCTCGCCATTATCTGCTTCGTGGCCGCGCAGGGCACGAACATACCGCTCTTTTTTTACCTGTTCTACCTGCTGCTGGCGCTGCTGCTGCTGGCATACCTCTGGGCCTGGAGCAACCTTCAGGGCGTCGAGGTGACGCGCGACATCGGGACGCGACGCGCGCAGGTGGGCGAGGAGGCGCGCGAGCGGCTGATCCTCGATAATCACTGGCCGCTGCCCAAGCTGTGGGTTGAGGTGCAGGATCACTCCGACATGCCGATGCACCAGGGCGGCTTCGTGGCATACCTGCCATCCAGCGCCCGCCGCCGCTGGACGCTGCGCACGCCCTGCACGATGCGTGGCAAGTGGACCCTCGGGCCGGTGACGCTGCACAGCGGCGATCCCTTCGGCATCTTCCGGCTGGAGCGCGCGATTCCCAGCACCAGCGACATCATCGTCTATCCGGCGACGATGCCGCTGCCTGAGTTTCGGCTGCCGAGCGCGGAGCTACCCGGCGGCGCGGATCTGCGCACGCGCACGTTTCACGTCACGCCCAACGTCTCGACGATCCGCGAGTACGTGCCCGGCGATAGCTTCAACCGCATCCACTGGCGCTCGACCGCCCGCACCGGCAAGATGATGGTCAAAGAGTTCGAGCTCGACCCGACCGCCGACGTGTGGATCGTGATCGACATGCACGAGCGCTCGCAGGCTGTCTCGGAGGAGGCGCGCACGCTCTATCGCGATCGGCGGCTTGGGCGCGAGATCCAGGTGCCTGAGGCGACCGAAGAGTACATCGTGACGGCGGCGGCCTCTGTGGCGCGGCACCTGCTGAACGGCAACCGCAACGTCGGGCTGCTGGGCTGGGGCCAGCACCGCGAGGTCATCCCGCCGGAGCGCGAGGCGCGGCAGCTCTATAAGATCCTCGAATCGCTGGCAGTTTTGCGCGCGCACGGCACGCATCCGCTGGCCGAGGTCTTGATCGCCGAGTCGACGCAGTTCAGCCGCTCCTCGACGATGGTCATACTCACCGCGTCAGTCGATCCGGGCTGGGTGACAAGCCTTCAGCAGTTGCTCTACCGGGGCATGCAGGCCGTGGTGATCTTCATCGATCCGCAGACATTCGGCGGCTGGCCGGGCGCGGATACGATTATGGCGAAGCTCAACGAGCTGCGCGTGCCGGTCTATCGCCTGGAGCAGGGCCAATCGCTGGATCGGGCGCTGAGCCAGCCGCTTGGTGCTGTCGGCACCTATCGCTAATTCGACTGTTCGATGCATCGATCTATGGCGTCCCACAATCAGAGCCGATCGGCGGGCGGAGCCGTGCAGCGCCTCTTTGGGTCGGCAGTGCAGGCGCTTGGAGCGCTGTACATCCTGGGCTTGCTGGGCATATCTGCTCAGCAAGCGCTGTTTCCGCAGCGAAACGGGCCGCTGGCGCTGGCCCAGGTCTTCGCGCCGTATCTCTTCATTCCGCTGCTACTGGCGCTGCCGTCGGCGCTGCGGCGCCGCTCACGGTCGCTGCTGGCGGCTATCGTCGTCTGCGGCGTAATCGCCGCAGTGCGCTTCGTGCCGACCTGGATCTCGCTGCCGCCGCTTGAGACGCCGGACGCGCTGCGCTTGAGCGCGGCAACCTGGAACATGTACGTCTCGAATCACGATCTCGACGAGCTGCCGGGCATCGTCGCGGCGGCAGAGGCGGATATTCTGGCGGTGCAAGAGCTAACGCCGCCGCATCAGAGCGCGCTGCTGAACGATCCGGAGATCGCGCGGCGCTATCCCTGGCACTACCTCGAACCGGGGCATTCGGACGGCATGGGCATTTTGAGCCGCTTCCCGATCGTCGAGCAGGGCATCCTGCGCAACCTCGACCGTCCCGAAGCTTTCCCGATCATGTGGGCGCGCGTCGAACTGGGCGACGGCAAGACGCTGATCGTGGTGACGGCTCATCCACGCGCGCCGCACACGCCTTTTCGCAGGCCGATGCCTTTCCCGCGCACATTCGACGCCACTGGCCGCGCCGCAGACATCGCCTTTCTGCGCGCGTTCATCGATCCGCTGCTGCACGACAACGAGCGGCTGCTCCTGCTCGGCGATTTCAACCTGACGGAGCGCGAGCCCGACTACCGGGATGCCTCGGCGGGACTGATCGACGCGCACCTGGCGGCGGGTATCGGCAGCGGCAACACCTGGATTTTGTCGCCGCTGCGCCGGATCGATGCGGGTCTGCTGCGGATCGACTACCTCTTCAGCAGCCCGCGCGTCACGCCGCTGCGCACCTCGGTCAACTGCGCGACGGTCGGCAGCGATCATTGTCTGGTGCGCGGCGTCTTCGAGACGCATTGATGCGATTTGTATGCTGCGATACCACCGGATCGCAACACAATTTCCCCGCGCGTCGTGTATCATAGATCGTAAGCTTAGAAACGCCCTGCAACGTAACGCCACACGCAGACGTATGTACCCTTGCCATCTACTCAGCGCTACGCACAACCCTTAACCAGGACTATATGAGCGCGGAGGTCTGACCATGAACCGACCGCCTATCCTAGTGAAACAACTGCTCGTCCTTGCCACCCTGATCGCCCTGGCGCTGACGAACATATCCGCCGCCTCCGCCCAGGCGACCTGCGATCAGGTGGTGGTGGACAGTGCGGGAGTTTTTGGCTCCGAGATCCAGCGCGTCGGCGAAGCTGCCGAGCGGCTGGCCGAAACCGGCGCTGAGGTGCGCGTGCGGACGATCGCGACGTATGCGCCGTCCAGCAGCCTCGACGCATTTGCCGAGCAGTTGATCGGCGGCTGTGCCACGTGGCACGACGCCAACGGCGATCGAGTATCGAACTTGCTGCTGCTGATCGTCGCGATCGAGGATCGCGAAACCGGGGCCTACTATGGCGCGCAGTGGACCGGCGCGCTGGATAGCGAATGGCAGGCGATCCAGACCGACCAGATGAATCCGCTCTTCCGCGATGGTGATTTTGCGGGCGGCTTTGTGGCCGGACTGGATGCGATGAATCAGAGCATCGCCGGGGCAGCCAAGCCGGGCGACAATGCCGTGCCAGCACAACCGGCAGTGCCCGCCGCCGTACCGGGTGAGGGCATCGGCGTGCCGGGCGGCGCGCTTGGCGTGCTGCTGCTGGTGCTCGTGCTTGGCAGCGCGGCGGGTGGCCTCTTCGCGTACCAGCGGGAGCGCAAGCGCAGGCAGGCGGCACAGCAGCAGGCGCGGCTGGCGAAGCAGGGCGCCGTGGAGCAGATCATCGCGCTGCCGCAGCGGATCAAACATCTTGAGACGCGCGTCACAACCACAGTGCCGCAGGTCGCAGCCGAGGATGCCGCACCGCTGAACGCAGCGCTCGGCACAGCGCAGCAGATCGCCAACACGATGCTGCTCGACTATGAGCAGCTCGACGATCACGATCCTGAGCGGCGCGGCCTGAAGGTCGATCAGTACAATGCGATCACGGCGGCGTATCAAAAGATCTGCGCGACGGCCCAGGAGGTCGCGCAGGCAGCGGACGAGCTTGAGACGCGCCTGACCACGCTCGAAGCGGCGATGCGGCAAACGCCGCAGGCGGTGATCGACAGCAGGGCGGCGATCGAGCAGGCGACAGCGGCGATCGGAGCAGTTGCCGATGAGGGCTTCAGGACGGAGGCGGCGCAGCACATCCTGGCGCAGGCGCAGACGGGCCTGGACGAGGCCGAGCGCGCGCTTGAGGATCGGCGCTTCATCGTGGCAGCCAGGCTGACCGCTACGGCAGCCCGGCGGACTCAGGAGGCCGTTGACGCGGCCCAGGCGCTGCCGCAGCTCAAGCGGCAATCCGAGGCGGCGACGAGCGAGCTGGCGCAGCGCGTCGAGCGAGCGACGGCGCAAATCGCAAGAGGCAGGCAGACGCTCGACGAGATCAGCCGGATCGCCGCGCAGCAGAGCTGGCAGGCCGTGCGCGACTACCCCAGCGAGGCGCAGCAGCGTGTGGCGCAGAGCCAGCAGACGCTTGAGACGGCACGCGGCCTGATCACGATGGAGCGGCAGGCGTGGCAGCAGGCGCTAGAGCAGATTGCCGTTGCCAACCAGCGCCTCGACGAGGCCGAGCAGCGCATCGCGGCGATCATCACGCTCAAGCACAATATCGACGGCGCGATCCGCGACGCGCCGGGGCTGATCGAGCAGGCGCAGGCGGCGCTGGCTGCGGCTGAGACGTATGTGCGCCAGTACGACGCCGACATCCACGATAGCATCTGGGACGAGCTACGGCGCGTCGGGCAGCAGCTCGACATGGCCCGCAATGAGCTGCGCAACGCGCGGCCCGACTATCTTCAGGCTATCGCGCAGGTGCGGCAGGTGATGCAGACCACCCAAGAACTCCACCGGCAGGCGCAGGCCGAGCACGAAGCGCGGGAGCGGCTGCGACAGCAGGCGCGCGAGGCGCAGAACCAGGCTCAGTGGACGATCGCGCAGGCTTACGAGTACATGACCCGCCATCGTGAGGTGCGTCACGATACCATAGCAGCGCTCGCCGAGGCTGAGCGATACATGGCGCAGGCGGCAAGCGCGGCGGCGCTGGAAGCGCAGATCGAGTATGCGCGGCGGGCGATGATGCGCGCTCAGCATGCCCATGAGCAGGCGCAGCGCGAGGTCGCCGAGGCGGAACGGATGCGGCAGGCAGCGCTGGCGGCAGCGTTGGCGGCATCGCGGCATCGATCGTCACGTGGATCGTCGCGTGGATCGTCGGGCGGAGGCTCAAGCTGGGGATCGTCCAGCGGCGGCGCGTCGGGCTGGGGATCGTCCAGCGGCGGCAGGTCAAGCTGGGGATCGTCCAAAAAAGGCGGCGGCGGCTCGACCAAGTGGTAGCGCCGTAAGGCCGGACGATCGAGCGGGAAAGAGCGCGGGACGTACAAGCGTACGTCCCGCATCGCGTGTGCTACTGGCCGCCCTGGCCCTGCTGCGCTTCGGGATCGGGTGGCAGAACCGGACGCTCGGCGCTATGCGTCTGGCCTTCGGCGTCGGGCTGCCCGGTGCCATACCCGCCCAGGTTATTGGTTTCGTAGCTGCCGCTGCGCCCCTGCTGCGGCGTGTCCTGCATGGTGCCGTCGCGGTACTGCCCATCCTCGTACTTCACGCCGTAGCCTTCCTGGCCCTCGTACGTATGGGTTTCGTGCCGCCCCTGCTTGATCGACTCGTTGGCCGGATCGACCTGTTTATCAGTCATAACCGCTCCTTCCGCCGAGAATATATCACGCTACCAGGCCAAGCAAGAGACATTCCCCGAACGATCGAGCGCATCCGCCAGCGGCACACGGCTTGCACACGTTTCATTTCATGGTAAGATGCGCGTCATAACTTTATCGCTTGCGCAAGGGACCGAGACAGGTCTTTGTAGGGGAAGCCGGTGCGAGGCCGGCGCAGTCCACGCTACTGTAAGCGAGACGACGAGACGAAGCGGCTGAGCCAGGCTGCCGATCGTCTGCTCGCAAGCCAGAATGCCTACCCTTGCCGCTGAGCGACTACGCCCGCGTTGGCACGGGTGGTGGTCGGCAACACGCTCTGTGTACCGTAGCCTTTCCACCCGGAAAGGTTTTTTTGTTGCCAGAAAAGGAGAGGATACTGTGACTCACACGAGGATGATCGTACGCTGGCTGATGTATCTCTGGGCGGCGCTGGCGCTGATCGCGCCGTATGCCCCGGCCTATGCTCAGCAGCCGAGGCCGGAGATCGATAAGGCTGTCGAGTACATTCGCGGCCAGCAGCAGGCAGACGGCTCGTTCGCCGGATTCGGCCCCGGCTCGACCGCCGACGCGATCTTTGCGCTGTCGGCTGCGAACGTCAACATCGCCGAGATCAAAAAAGGCAACGCATCGCCGGTCGATTTTCTGCGGGCACAGGCCAAAGCAGCCGGTCAGGATACTGGCCTGGCCGCGAAGTTCGTGATCGCGATGCTGCTGGCGGGCCAGTCGCCGACCGCCGAGGGCGTGGATCTGACGGTCGATGTGCAGAAGGGCTACAATGAGCAGACCGCCCAGTACGGCAAAGATGTCACCGCTCATGCCTACGCGCTGATCGCCCTAGTTGCGGCGGGGCAGACGCCCAGGCCCGAAGCCGTGGAGGCGCTGAAGAAGCTGCAACTACCGGATGGCGGCTGGAGTTTCGACGGCACTCCCGCGACCGGCAGCGATACCAATACGACCGCGCTGGCCGTGCAAGCGCTGAAAGCGGCCCGCGATACCAGCGACGCGATCGGCAAAGCGGTGGCCTACTATCGCGCGCAGCAGAACGCGGACGGCGGCTTTCCGTACTCGCAAAGCTCACAGTACGGCAACGCCAGCGACGCCAACTCGACCGCGCTGAGCATCCAGGCGCTGATCGCCGCAGGTGAGGATCTTAACAACTGGGCCAGGGAGGGCAAGACGCCCGCGCAGCGATTGATGGCCTTCCAGAACGCCAGCGGCGCGTTCCGCTACCAGGATGCGCAGCCGGAGGATAACGTGCTCGCGACCTACCAGGCGATCCCTGCGCTCGTGGGCCGGACGCTGCCGCTGGAGGGAATCGCCATCGCGCTGCCGGAGCAGCCCGCAGGCTCGCCCGTGCCCGGCCCTTCGGGCACACCGTCGCCGCTGCCGTCGGGATCGCCCGCGCCGATGCCCGTGCCGTCGGGTTCGCCCGCGCCGATGCCATCGGGTTCGCCCGCGCCGTCGTCGCCTCCGGTCGGCGGTATTCCCGCGCAACTGCCCAATACCGGCCTGATCGATCTGACACCCGTCCTGGCGCTGATTGGCGCGCTGTCGCTGCTGACCGGCTTCGTTGCCAATCGGCGGCGGGGCTAGGCCGATAGCAGGCCCTCACCCCGTCGCTACTGCGCCACCCCTCGCCCATGGCGATGGGCGAGGGGACGGGGGTGAGGGCCTGCAAACAACCTTTTTTGTGAAACGATCGAACGTATGAAACGCCTGCCGATACTCTTGCTGCCGCTGCTCGTCCTGCTCATCCCGGCCCCGATCCAGAGCCAGGGTCCGAGCCGCGCGGGCGTGGTCGTCAGATTCAGCGATGGCAGCGTCCACACAAGCTGCGTGTCGTTCCAAGGCGAGAGTATCAGCGGCATCGAGCTGTTGCAGCGCAGCGGCCTGGATGTGATCGCGCAAACGTCGGGCGGGAATGCCGCGGTCTGCAAGATCGGCGGGGATGGCTGCTCGTTTCCTGCTGAGCCATGCTTCTGCAAGTTCGGCGGCGGGCAGCAGGGCCAGTACTGGGCCTACTGGCGGCTCAGCGGCGGAGCCTGGCAGTACGCCGCTCAGGGCGCGGGCGCGCGGCGTGTCGCCAGCGGCGATGTCGATGGATGGGCCTGGGGCAGCGGCAACGTCCAGAGCGGAGCGCAGCCGCCGGTCGTCACCTTCGAGCAGATCTGTCCCGCGATCCAGCCGACGGCCATACCAGCGCCGGAGCCGACCGCTAAGCCTCAGCCCAGGCCAACCGCGCGCCCGACGGCACGACCAACGCCCAGACCAACCGCGCGGCCTACACCAAAGCCCACCCCAAAACCGACCGCGCCTGTGGTCGCGGCTGCGCCAACCGTCACGCCTGTGCTGCCGACTGATACGCCGACGCCAACCGTGACCAGCACCGCGACCACGACGCCGCAGCCGACCGACACGCCGACAAGCACCGCGACCGGCACCAGCACGCCCGCGCCGACGCCGACGAGCACCAGCACGCCGACACCGACGCCGACGAGCGCGGCGCAGCCGGAGCCGTCATCCGCGAATCTGGGCAGCTATCTCGTCTTTGGCGCGATGCTGGCCGGGCTGCTGGGCGCGATCGGAGTTGCGCGCTGGAGACGCCAGCAGTGATCGGTGTCACGCGCCATACCGACGTGTGGCTGGTGCGCCACCCCCAGACCGATTGGAACAAGGCCCAGCGCTATCAGAGCCGCAGCGATCGACCGCTGACCGCGTTCGGACAGGCGCGGGCAGAGGCCGTGGCCCGGCGCTTACGCCGGATCCAGTTCCGGGCGATCATCACGTCGGGATTGGCCCGCACCGACGATCTGGCGCGCGCTGTCGCCGAGCGGCAGCCGCGCACGCCGGGCATCGTGCTCGATGAGCGCTGGCGCGAGTCCGATCATGGCGATTGGGAGGGCCTGACCTACGCCGAGGTTTTCGCGCGATACCAGGCGCAGAGCCGTGCGCGCTTCGCCGATCCCTGGCACAGCCGCGCGCATGGCGGCGAGTGTACCGCCGATCTGTGGACGCGCGTCGAGGCCGCATGGGACGCCGCACTGCGCGAGTATAACGGCCAGCGGATCTTGATCGTCACGCACGCCACGCCGATCCAACTGCTGCTGTGCGCGCTGCTCAGGCTGCCGTTCGAGCGCTCCTGGCAGTGGCGGATCGACCTGGGCGGCATCACCAACCTGGATCTCTACCCGTCGGGCACGATCACCCGCGTGATCAACGAAGTCCCGCCGCTGGCGGGCCGACGATGAAGATCCACCACGCAACGCTCACGACGATCGTGCCGTCGAATGATCACGGGCTGCGCTGAGCCATGGCGCGCACCAAGACAACGCGGAGCAGACCGACGCGCGCGGCTGTGCCAGCGGCAGAGCTTCACAGCCTCGTCTGGCTGCTCTGGCTGATCGCGGGCGTCGTCGCGATCTCGACCAATCCGCTGCTCAACCTGCTGATCATGGCACAGGCGGTGCTGATCGCGCAGAGCTGCCACACCGAAAGTCCGGTCGGGCGTGCGTTCGGCCTCTTTCTGCGGCTGGGCCTGGCGCTGGTCGTCGTCCGCACGCTGCTGAGCATGATCCCGGTCGGCGGCTTCTCGTATGGCGCGACGCCGCTGGCGACGCTGCCGGAGATCGAGCTGCCGCTCTGGCTGGGCGGTCTGCGGCTGGGCGGCACGGCCACGCTTGAGATGCTGCTCGGCGGCCTCGTCTCCGGCATCCGGCTCTGGGCGCTGATCCTGGTCTTCGGCGCGTTCAACGCGGTCGCCGATCACTATGGCCTGCTGCGGCGCACGCCGCGCTTCCTGTTCCACGCGGGCCTGATGACGACGATCGCGCTGACGTTCGTGCCGCAGGTCATCTTGCAGTTGCAGGCGATCCGCGACGCGCAGCGGGTGCGCGGCCATCGCTTCCGCACCTGGCGCGACGGCCTGCCGCTGCTGGTGCCGCTGCTATCGGGCGGCCTTGAGCGCTCGATCCAGCTTGCCGAGGCGATGGACAGCCGGGGCTACGGGCGGGTGACCGCGCGGCGACCTGGCGTGGCCTGGGTGCAGGGCGCGATCGTCGTCGGCGTGACGATCCTGGCGCTGGGGCTCTACATTGGCTTCACCGGGAGCTGGCAGGGCTGGATCGCAGCGGCGATCGGGGGGCTGCTGGCGCTGGGCGCGCTCCGCTGGATCGGCGGCGGCACACGTCGCACACGCTACCTGCGCGAGCGCTGGCATCGGCGCGATACGCTCGTCGCGCTGGCAAGTCTGGCCGTGATCGTTGGCATGACCACGCTGCGGCTGCTCGATCGCGGCGATCTGATCTACACCACGCTGCCGCGCGCCAGGATGCCGTCGTTCGATCCGACGACCGGGGCGCTATTGTTGCTACTCAGCACGCCAGCGCTCATCTATTTAGTGCGCCATCAGGCCGGGGATTTGGGGGAGTCCCCCAAAGATTCCCCTCTCTAACCCAGAATCGCATGCGACGTTTTCCGAATACGCTCGTTGATTCTGCGCTAGTCAAACACGAGGCAATTGATGAACGACAACACGGAGCATAACATTCCCACCTGGCAGATCGACCGCAGCGAGCACGTCGTCGACTGTCGAATCTTCAAGGTCCGCCACGACTACAGCCACATTCCCGACGGCGATCGGCGCGCGGACTTCTACGTGCTCGAAAGTCCCGACTGGGTCAACATCCTACCGGTAACGCCCGACGGCAAGGTGCTGCTGGTGGCGCAGTACCGCCACGGCACCGGAACGATCTCGCTTGAGACGCCCGGCGGCCTGATCGAGCCTGGCGAAACGCCCGAAGAAGCGGCGGCCCGTGAGCTGCGCGAGGAAACCGGCTACACGGCGCGATCGTTTCGTATCCTGGGCCAGACCGACTCCAACCCGGCCTTTATGACCAACCACTTCACGGCGGTGCTGGCCGAGGGCGCGACCGAAACCGATCCGACCGCCTGGGACGAGCACGAGGAGCTTGAGCCGCATCTGGTCCCGATCGACGAGCTGCCGGAGCTGCTCAAGAGCGGCAAGATTCGCAACACCTACTCGGTCCTGCCGCTCTGCTGGTATCTGCTGGAGCGCTCGACGCAGGCATGATTCAGTTCGAGCACGTTTCCTACAGCTACCCGAACGCTGCTCAGCCGGTGCTGCACGACGTATCGCTGACGATCGCCGAGGGCGACTTCGTGCTGGTCGCCGGCGCGTCGGGCACGGGCAAATCGACGTTTCTGCGCTGTCTCAACGGCCTGGTGCCGCACTTCTACGGCGGTCGCTTCGGTGGCCGCGTGCGCGTCGCCGGATACGATACCCGCTCAGTCGAGCCGCGCGATCTGGCGGGCATCGTCGGCTTCGTCTTTCAAGATCCCGAAGCCCAGATGGTCGTCGAGGTCGTCGAGGATGAGCTGGTCTTCGGCATGGAAAACCTGGGGCTGGAGCCGCAGGTGATGCGGCGGCGCGTCGAGGAGGTGCTCGATCAGCTTGAGATCGCGCATCTGCGCCGCAGGCGGATCACGACGCTCTCCGGCGGCGAGCGGCAGCGGGTGGCGATTGCCTCGGTGCTGGCGATGCAGCCGCATGTGCTGGTGCTGGACGAGCCCACATCACAGCTTGATCCGCATACCGCCGAGGAGGTGCTGACCGCGCTGCAAAAGCTGAACGCCGACCTGGGCCTGACGATCGTTTTGAGCGAGCATCGTCTGGAGCGCGTGGTGCAGTACGCCGACCGCCTGCTCGTCTTCGAGCGTCAGCCGGAGCAGCCGCCGACTGTGATCATGGACACGCCGCGCGCGATTCTGGCCCGCAGCGAGCTTGCGCCGCCACTGGTGCAGCTCAGCCGGGCGCTGGGCTGGGAGCCGCTGCCGCTGACGATCAAAGAGGGGCGGCGCTTTGTGCTGGCGCAGGATCTCGACCAGGCAGCGGCGACGACCGCGCCACAGGCCACGGCGATCGAATCGTCAGGGCACCAGCGACCGCGCGGCGGCTTCGTCACGCGACGACGGGCTGTACCAGAGCGAGCCGAGCCAGCCGCGCTGCGCATCGACAACCTGAGCGTCGAGCTGGCAGGCCGCGATGTGCTGCATCAGGTTTCGCTGGAGATCGGCGGAGGCGAGCTTGTGGCGATCATGGGCCGCAACGGATCGGGCAAGACGACGCTGCTGCGCGCGATCATGGGGCTGGTCGCGGCCTCACGCGGCTCGATCGCGGTCGGCGGACGACCGATCACCGCGCTGCCCACCGAGGAGCGTGCAAAGCTGATCGGCTACGTGCCGCAAGACCCGCGCGCGCTGCTCTTTCAGGAGACGGTCGGCGACGAGCTGCGCTGGACGCTCTGGCAGCGCCGCAGCCACGGCAAGAGTCTGGACGATCGCGCTATCGCCGAGCGCATCGAGCGGACGCTGGCGCTGCTCGACCTGCAACACCTGGCGACGGCGCACCCGCGCGAGATCAGCGGCGGCGAGCAGCAGCGGGCTGCCCTGGCGACGATCCTGGTAGCCGAGCCGACGATCCTGCTGCTGGACGAGCCGACGCGCGGCCTGGACTATCGCAACAAGGCGCTGCTGATCGCGCTGCTGGAACAACTGAGCCGGGACGGTCGCGGCATCGCGCTGGTGACACACGACGTGGAGCTGGTCGCGGCCTGCGCGGATCGGGTGGTGCTGCTGGGAGAGGGTGAGGTGATCGTGGCGGGAGCACCGCAGGTCTTGCTCAACGACTCGCTGATTTTTTCGTCGCAGATCGGCAAGCTGTTTCGCCACCGGCCCTGGCTGACCGTCGACGAGGCCCTGCGCGGGATACGCCAGCCAGCACCGCGCGCCAGATCGGATCCTGGGAGCTAGTTTGGCTTCGGGCTTCGAGCTTTCTGTTCTCTGCTCTCTGTTCTTGGTTTGTTCGCCTGTTCTTCCGCCCCCGCTAGGCCGCCTGCGAGGGCTGCTGACGCTCGTTCAAAATACTCGACGCCACGGCATCCCACAGCTCTTCAAGCGTAAACGGCTTGGCGAGAAACGGCATGCCGCTCTGCTTCAGAAACGCCTCGCTGCTGGCGGTCATCGTATCGCCGGTGATGAAGACCCAGTTGAGCTGCGGCTGCGCGGCATGAACGCGCTCGAACAGCTCATTGCCGTTCATGCCCGGCATGCGTAGATCGGAGATCACCAGATCGTAGCGCTTGGTGGCGGTGCTGCTCAGAGCGGCCTCAGCGCTATCGACGGCATCGACATCATAGCCGTGCTGGGTCAGCGCGCGCTCCAGAATCATGCGCACGTCTACCTCGTCTTCCACAACCAGGATCGAGCTATGCTTGGGCGTATTCTTCACCGGCGCCACAGGCTGCTGCGCCTTGGCCTGGCTCATCGGCAGATCGATCAGGAAGGTCGCGCCCTGCCCGGCTACGCTCTCTGCCTTGATCGTACCGCCATGCTTGTTGATGATGCCGTAGACCAGCGACAGGCCCAGGCCCGTACCGTGGCCCAGCTCTTTGGTCGTAAAAAACGGGTCGAAGATGCGCGGAAGATTATTCACGGGAATGCCGGGGCCGTTATCGGCGACAGTCAGGCGGATCAGCGGCTCGCGCGCCGTGGCGGTGATCGTAATGCAGCGCGGGTGGTGCGGATGCACAGCCAGGGCATGGATCGCGTTGTTGAGCAGGTTATCCAGCACCTGCTCGATCTGGTAGGCATCGGCCCAGATCGGCGGAAGCTGCGGCTGGACATGCACATCGACACGAATATCGTTGATCTGGAGATTGCGGCGCAGATTCAGCACCACCCGATCGATCAGCAGCGCCACATCGATCGGCCCGCGCACATCTTGCTGTGCCCGCGCGAACGTCAACATCTGGTTGACGATATGCTTCGCGCGCTGTGCGGCGGCCTCGATGTCGCGAATATCCTCGATCAGATCGGCGGCCAGCGGATTGCGCAGCAGCAACTGCGACATGCCCAGCACCACCGCGAGCGGGTTGTTCAGCTCGTGAGCCGCGCCCGCCACCAGCTGGCCGAGCGCCGCCAGTTTCTCGCCCTGCCGCACCTGCGATTCAAGCTGCTGCCGCTCGGTAATATCCCGCGCGATGAAATGGATCGTCGTCGGCGTCTCGCCCTCGAACACCAGCCGTGAGCGCATTTCGAGGATCGCGCACGAGCCGTCGCGCCGCACCACCTCCAGCTCATGCGTGTCCGACGGCTTCGCGCTCTGCAAGATCAGCTCAAGCACCTCCTCGACGGATTGAACGGAGGCGGACGGCAGCAGATCGCGCAGCGAGAGATGCGCCAGATCGCCGGGAGCGTAGCCGAAGAAACGGAGCGCGGCTCGATTCAGCGTGAGCATCTGGCCGTGGATCGTCATCGTGCCGACCAGATCGTTGGCGTTCTCGAAGAGATCGCGGTAGCGCGCCGCGCTGGACTCGACCGCCGCGTATAGGGCGATATTTTCGAGCGCGCGCGCGATCTGCGTTGCCATCGTCTGCAACACCTGAAACTCGCCCTCGCCGAACGGCGTGCTGCCGCTCCGCCCGATCTCCAGCACCCCATAGGTGCCGCTGGTGCTGATCAGCGGCACGTAGGTATGCGAGACGATGCCCATCTGCTCGAAGATCGGACGAACCTCAGGCGAGAGATCCTGCGTCGTCACCACTCGCGGCTGCCCGCTCTGCCAGACGTTCCACAGCGCAGATCCGGCCTCGGCACGCTGAATGGCGGCGCTCTTCGCGGCATCCAGCCCCACCGCAGCGACCAGATCGAGAAACTGGTTATTGGCATGGATCAGATGGATGATCACACAGTCGAACTGCCGCGCGTGCGCGATGGCCTCGGCGGCCTCTTGCAGGATCACGCTGCGATCGAGCGAGGAGCTGAGCGCGATGCTGAGCTTATGCAGCGCCGTAAGCTGAGCGACCTGATCGGTCAGCGCGCGCTGCTGGCGCTGGCGCTCGGTCATGTCGCGCCCGATGATGTACACGCCCGACGGTTGTCCGCGCTCGACGAAGAGCTGCATGGTCACTTCGACCACCGCCAGCGAGCCATCGGAGCGCCGAATTTCAAACTCGGTGGGATTCGGCTGGTAGCCTTGCAGCGTGCGCTCCTGCATGAACCGCAGCCAGTCCGCCGTGCCCGGCAGCAGCAGATCATAGAAATTGACGGTGCCCTCATGCACATCCGCAAGCGACAGGCCCAGGAACGAGAGCGCCGCGCGATTCCAGGAAATGATGCGGCCTTGAAGATCGAGCGTGATCACCAGATCCAGCGCATTCTGGAACAGCGAGCGGTACCGCTCTTCCGAGCGTCGAATCGATTCGTGCAGCCGCGCGTTTTCGATCGCTACCGCCGCGTTGACGCTGTACTGCTCAAGCACCTCAAGCTGCGCGCGCCCGAAGTAGCCGGGCACTCGATGGCCCACCGCGAGCACGCCCACCGAGCGGCCCTGGATCTGAAGCGCCTGGAAGATCGCGCTATGCGCCTTGCTGATGCTTTTGATGATCGGATCGACCACCGGCTCTTGCAGCATATCATCGACGATCAGCGATTGCTGCTCCCGAAAGACGCGCCCAACCAGCCCGGCATCCATCGCGGTACGATACTCCAAGAGTCGATCGGCAAACGCGCCGACCGCCATGATGCAGCGCATCGACGTGCCATCGACATCGGGCTGCCAGAGCGCGGCGGTTATACCGCCCGTCAGGATCAGCGCTTGATCGCAGATGACCCGCAGCACCTCATCCAGCGCCGTCACCTCGGTGATCGCCCGACCGGCCTTGAGCAGCAAGCTGGTGGAGGCGCGCTCGGAAACAAAATACGCCTGCTGCCACAGCCGGTCCAGGGCCAGCCCAAAGAGCTGCCCAAACGGCTTGAGCAGCGTGCTATCGCTAATCTCAAGACTGATCCCGGATATGATCAGCGCGCCAAAGACGTGCTTGTGCGCTGAGAGCGGGATCGCGACATAGCGATGACACCACAGCAGGCTGGCGACCGTATGGCACAGCGCGGCATGCTCGTTGGCATCGCCCCAGCCTGGCACATTCGCCGCGACGACGACCGGCTCGGTCAGCGTATCGAGCGGCGGCAGCGACGACCCAAAGAGATCACGGAGTTGCAGCCCCAGATGACGCTCGATGCTTTGCAGCACGACCGCCTCGATGCTGGTATAGATCCAGTTGACATTGTACTGTTGCGGATCCAGCAGCACAATATGCACATCGAGATGCAGCGGCGCGAACGATTGCTGAAGGCAGGAAAAAAAGTCGGTCGTATCCTGTGCCTCAAGGCCCGCCGACGATGCGATGGTGAGCGCTTGAATAAGCTCCTGCGGCTGCTGGTCCTGTGTGGTCAGCACGACGGCACATAACGCCTGATTCGTGAGCGGTAGCGCTATCTTATACGCCGTGCATGCAAGTGTCTGCCGTGAGCGGTCCTTGAGCGATAGCGGTACCGATGTGTACGCGCCAACGTAAGGGGTGTCCAGCAGCTCACGCAGCTTGCCGGACGACTCCGCTGTAACGTAGTCGAAGAGCGGCTCTTGGATAAGGGTACCGGGCGGCTCTGATAGGAGGGTATGCGCGGAAGAATTAGCTGCCCAGATTCGGCCTGTTGTGTCGACCAGGAGTGTTGCCCACTGCAGGCTCGCGAGTAACGACTCAACTACGCCGAGCGGATTATCGATGTGATTACTCACCAGCATCAATTTCAGGGCTCGCTTTACTGTGTAGGACTTTGGTTAGCGCGTACAATAGTGGATAATGCCATTGTACAGAAAACTGGTTGGCGTTCTATGCAGGGTAGGAAGCCAATCCTCCTAGAAGGAACCTTCAATGAGTACTAGCGCTAAAGTTACCTTCGAGCCGCGTCCTACGGTGCGTGTTTCGACGGCGGAGATTGTTCTACCGAGCAATACGAATACCCACGGTACTATGTTCGGCGGCGATGTGCTGGCGATGATGGACAAAACGGCAGCGATCGCGGCGATCCGTTTTAGCCGCCAGCCGGTTGTCACCGCCAGTACCGAGCGGATCGATTTTCGCACGCCGATTCGGCTTGGCGACATTATCGAGGCGTTCGCGCGCGTGATCCATACGGGCCGGACCTCGCTGATCGTGCGGATCGACATCTATGCCGAGCGTCCGCTGACAGGTGAGCGCGAGCGCTGCACCACCGGATACTACTCGTTCGTTTCGATCGACGAGCAGGGCAGGCCGCAGCCTGTGCCGCCGCTCTTGATCATCACCGATGAAGAGCGCCGCGACTGGGAGCGTGGCGCGGAGATTCGTCAGCATATTCAGCAACGACGAGCCGCAGAACGCGATCGAGAAGGCTAGGCGGGCGTCCGGCTGTGGTAGTTGGGGTAGTCTCCACGCATGTTCTCGGCTGATAGCGGCTCATGCGCCCGGCAGCCGACCCCGTTCCGTGATCATGTGCCCTTCGCAAGACGCGCAGCACACCGATGCAAATCGGGACAAGTGGCGTGCCTGTTCCGTTTCTATTATCCGTTATCTGTCAAGCGATAGCAATTGGCTTTTCAATCAAGAGGCAACTCATGGGGCGATGGCGGAGTGCCTCGCCCATCGGCATCGCGGGTCGTCGATCGTCAGGCGGACTGAAGCGACGACTTTCGCAGCGGTCGGTGCGGCGCGGGTGCGGGCACGGCGGTGGTATGCGAGAAGAGCGCCTTGACCAGCAACGGCAGCGCCGCGCGCACAAAATCAAGCTGCTGCTCGATCGATGCGCCGACCGCAGCAAACCCGTCCGCTGTTCTTGGTTCTTGGTTCTTCGCTCGGTGTCAATCCGACCGGCGAGCACTCGTTGACTCGGCAGATCGCGCATGCTATACTTTGGCTCAATCCAACGAGCAAACGACGTCGATTGGGAAGAGTAGCCGTGCCACGGCGTGCAGCGAGCTGGCAGATGGTGCGAGGCCAGTACGTACGAGCGCGGTGAATGGTCCCATGAGTCGTGGAACGAACGCGATACAGCAAACCAAAGAACGGCGAGCAATTTGTTGTTCTTGGCTGTGGTATCGTCAGTAGCAGCCACCGGAAACGCCACCGTTATCAGGGCGCTAGGTATCGCAGACAACATCTGTCTGCCGTACCTGTAGAGCGCGTCGGCGGCGCAAGCCGCGACGAACAAGGGTGGTACCGCGAGAGATCATCGCCTCTCGTCCCTTCGGGGGCGGGAGGCTTTTTTGATCGCCGGTGAGGCTCGTGAAATCAAAATTATCTGAGTTTCGAGTTCAAAGCTCAAAGTGCCGAGTTCAATGTTGTTCTCTCGTCCCTTGTTCGCTTGTTCTTAGCTCTCTGTGTCCCCAGAGGGCACCTGTTCTTGGTTCCTTCGGTCCTTTGTTCGACTAAGGAGTTGTAATGCAGGTCGGGATGATGAACGATCCGGCGGTCGATCCAGTGACAGAGACGCGCTGGGCCGCAAAGAACGGCTTTGAATTTATCGATCTGACGATGGAAGGCCCCGCCGCCGCCGCCGAGCAGGTGGATGTCGCCGCGCTCAAGGCCGTGCTCGAACATACGGGACTCGGCATCGTCGGGCACACCGCGTGGTATCTGCCGTTTGGCTCGCCGGTACCGCAGGTGCGAGCCGGGGCGATCGAGGCGGTGCGCGTAACCTTCGAGCCGTTCGCGCGGCTGGGAGCGCACTACGTCAACGTCCATGTCGATCGCGGCCTCAACGGCTTTACCTACGACGACACGCTCCGCTGGAACGCCGAGTCGTTTGCGCGGCTGGCGGAGGAAGCGCGGCAGTATGGCCTCACCGTGATGATCGAAAACGTGGTCAACACGATGAATCATCCTAAGGCGTTTCGCGTCCTGCTGGATGCGCATCCCGATCTGCGCTTTCATCTGGACGTTGCCCACGCGAATGTCAAGGGCGAGAAAACCGAGGATTTTCTCAAGGCGCACGCCGACAAACTGGTGCATGTCCACATCTCAGACAATCGACGAACCCACGACGATCACCTGCCGCTCGGCGTCGGCGACATCGACTGGCGGGAGCAGATCGAGCTATTGCAGCGCCACGGCTACGACGGCACGATCACACTGGAGATCTTCACGCCCGACCGATCCTACATTTTGGAGAATGCGACGCGGCTGCGCCGTCTGTGGCAGGTCGTGAAGGAGCAGCCATGAATATCCGCGATCGGATCGTGCTCATCACCGGCGCGTCCAGCGGCATCGGCGCTGTGACCGCCCACGAGCTCGCGCGGCACGGCGCGACCGTTGTGCTGGCTGCGCGTCGCGCCGATCAGCTTCGAGCGCTCGCGGACGAGATCGAGCGCGCTGGTGGTCGGGCGTTGGCGGTTCCAACCGACGTGGCGCGCCGCGACGAGATCGACCGGCTGGTCCAGACGACGATCGACACCTATGGCCGCGTCGATGTGCTGATCAACAACGCGGGCATCGGCGATGGCACCGATGTTGTCGCCAGCGACGACGCGGATCTGGTCAAGATCGTCACGATCAACCTGCTGGCACCCGCGCGCTGCATCCAGGCGGTCGTGCCGCATATGCGGCGGCAGGGCGGCGGCGCGATCATCAACATTGGCTCGGTCGCGGGCGAGATCGGCGTGAGCGGCCTCTACTCCGGCACCAAGTTCGGCCTGCGCGGCCTCAACGACTCGCTGGCGCGTGAGCTGCGCCGGTACAACATCGCGGTGGTGCTGATCGCGCCCGGCTATATCCGCACGCCGCTGACCGAGGGCATCAACGTGCCGATGCCGGGACCGGAAGTAGTCGCGCGGGCGATCGTCGCCGCGATCCGTCGGCCACGCCGCAAGATCTTCGTTCCGTGGTACTACGCGCCGCTCGCCTACATCGCCAAGCTTACGCCCTGGCTGCTCGACCGGATCGTCGCGCGGCAGGCTGTTCCACAGCCCGACCGCCGAGACAGAAAATCTACATCGTGAAAGACTAAAGGAGTAGCACCCATGACGAAACGAAGACTCCTGACGGGCACGCGCCCGACCGGCAAATTGCATATCGGGCACTATGTCGGCACCTACGCCAACCGTCTGCGCCTGCAAGATCAGTACGAATGCTTCTTCCTGATCGCCGATCTGCACGTGCTGACGACCAAATCGTCCAAGGCCGATGTCGCCGAGATTCGCGGCAACATCCACGAGATGGTGCTGGACGAGCTGGCGCTGGGCATCGATCCGCAGCGCAGCACGATCTATGTCCAGTCGGCGGTCAAAGAGATCTATCAGCTCAATCTGATCTTTGAGATGCTGGTGACGGTGCCGCGTCTGAGCCGTATTCCGTCGATCAAGGACATGGCGCGCAATGCCCATATCGAAGAAGATCAACTGCCGTTCGGCCTGCTGGGCTACCCCGTGCTTCAGTCCGGCGATATTCTGCTGCCGCGCGCCGAGGCCGTGCCCGTGGGCCGCGATCAGGCGGCGCATATCGAGCTGACCCGCGAGATCGCGCGGCGCTTCAACAACGTCTATGGCGAGGTCTTCCCGGAGCCGGAGTATGTCGAGAGCGAGGTCGGCACGCTCGTGGGCACAGACGGCCAGGCCAAGATGAGCAAGAGCCTCAACAACTCGATCCTGCTCTCCGATGATGCCAAGACCGTCGAGCAGAAGGTGCGCGGCATGTACACCGATCCGAACCGTGTTCGCGCCGATATTCCCGGTCGCGTCGAGGGCAACCCGGTCTTCATCTACCACGATGCGTTCAATCCCAACACCGCCGAGGTCGACGATCTGAAAGATCGCTACCGCCAGGGCAAGGTCGGCGATGTCGAGGTCAAGCGCAAGCTGGCCGCCGCGATCAATAACTTTCTCGACCCGATCCGCGAGCGACGCGCCGAGTTTGCGGCCCGGCCCGGCATCGTCGAGGAGGTGCTGCACGCGGGCAATGCGCGGATGCGCGCCGTTGCCAGCGAGACGATCGAGATGGTCGAAGAGGCGATGGGCCTGACGTATTATCGGGACTAGCGAGAACAAAGAACAAAGAACAAAGAACCGAAGCTTAAAACCTTTGTTCTTTGTTTGCCGGTTCTTTGTTCTCTCACGACTATGATTACACCAACATTTGAAACACTCAGGGCGCTGGCAGACGAGCATCGACGCGGGCTGATGCCGATCAGCGTCGAACTGCTGGCCGACACGCTCACGCCTGTCTCCGCATACGTGCTGCTCACCTCAGGCGAGGACGGCCCGACCTGTCTGCTCGAGTCGGTCGAGGGCGGCGAGCACATGGGCCGCTACTCGTTCATCGGGATGCAGCCCCGCGAGGTCGTGGCGCTCCACGCCGACGAGGGCGATCCGCTGCTCGCGATCGAGCGGCTGGCCGCGACGAACGGGCCGTATCACTCGTTTCCGGGCCTGCCGCGCTTCAGCGGCGGGGCGGTTGGCTGGCTGGGCTTCGAGGCTGTCACCGCCTTCGAGCGGCTGCCGCGCGCCAGAGGCCGACCGTACGGCGGTCTGCCGGATGGCGTCTTTGCCCGCTTCGATACGCTGGCGGCCTTCGACCACCTGCGGCACACGCTCACGCTGATCACGCATGTGCGGCTGGATGGCGCGAATCTCGCCCACGCCTACGATCGCGCGCTGGCCCGGCTGAACGAGCTTCAGGAGCGGCTGCAAGCGCCGATGGGCACCAGCCGCGTCCAGCCACGGCCCGCCGAGTCGGCGACGCTGCCGATCTTTGAGGCGTCGAACTTTAGCAGAGATGCGTACGAGGCCGCCGTCGAGCGCGCCAAGGAGTATACCCGCGCCGGAGACATCTTCCAGGTCGTGCCCTCGCAGCGCTTCGCCCGCTCCACCAAAGCCGACGCGCTGACGATCTACCGGGCACTGCGCGCGGTCAATCCGTCGCCCTACATGTATCTGCTGCGCGGCTTCGGCCTCGATCTGATCGGCGCGTCGCCGGAGATGCTGCTGCGCGTTGAGGATGGCATCGTCGAGACTCATCCGATCGCCGGGACGCGCCGCCGTGGCCGCGATGAAGCCGACGATCAGCGCCTGACCGAGGAATTGCTGGCCGATCCCAAGGAGCGCGCCGAGCACCTGATGCTGGTCGATCTTGGCCGCAACGATGTCGGGCGCGTGGCAAAGCCCGGAACGGTCAAAGTGCCGCAGTTCATGCAGCTTGAGCGCTACTCGCACGTGATGCATCTGGTGTCGCGGGTGACGGGCGAGCTGCGCGAGGATCTGTCGCCGCTCGACGCGCTGCGGGCCTGCTTCCCGGCGGGAACGGTCAGCGGCGCGCCCAAGATTCGCGCGATGGAGATCATCACCGAGCTGGAGCCGGACCAGCGCGGGCCGTACTCCGGCTGCGTCGGCTATCTGGGCTTCGACGGATCGCTCGACACCGCGATCACGATCCGCACGATCTATCTCAAAGACGGCGTCGCGCATGTCCAGGCCGGTGGCGGCGTGGTCGCCGATAGTGTGGCCGCGCTCGAATGGCAGGAGACGCAAAACAAAGCGCGCGCGCTGCTGCGGGCGATCGAGCTGGCCGAGGCGATGTAGTGTGCCGCCAGACTGGGAGCTATCTATGAACATTCTACTGCTCGACAATTACGACTCGTTCACCTACAACCTGTTCCAATACCTGAGCGAGCTGGGCGCGACCGTCGAGGTCGTGCGCAACGACGAGATCGAAGTCGACGAGATCCGCCAGCGCGCGCCCGACAAGATCGTGATCTCGCCGGGGCCGTGTACGCCCGCCGAGGCCGGCATCTCGATTCCGCTGATCCGCGAGCTGGGCGTCGAGATCCCGATCCTGGGCGTCTGCCTGGGCCATCAGGCGATCGGCGCGGCTTTTGGCGGGCGTGTCATTCGCGCGCCGGAGCCGGTTCACGGCAAGCTCTCGGCGATCCACCACCGCAGCCAGGGCGTGTTCCAAAGCCTGCCGTCGCCATTCGAGGCCACGCGCTACCACTCGCTGATCGTCGAGCGCGCGAGCCTGCCGTCGACCTTGGAAGTGACCGCCGAGACAGCCGACGGGCTGATCATGGGCCTGCGCCATCGCGACCTGCCGATCGAGGGCATCCAGTTTCACCCGGAGTCGTACACGACGCAGTACGGCAAGGAGCTATTGCGCAACTTCCTGTCCAGCGAGCAGCGGCAGCCTACGGACGCGCAGAGCGTCGAGGTGTAGCGCCGCCACGGCGACGGCAGGGGATCGAATGTTGAACACATCTCGCGTGGAGGGATCATGCAGATTCAAGATGCAATTAAGACGGTGGTGCAGGGCCGCGATCTGGCGCAAGATGACGCGGCGGCGGTCATGCAGCAGATCATGACCGGCGAGGCAACGCCCGCGCAGGTGGCCGCGTTTCTGACCGCGCTGCATCTCAAGGGCGAAACCGACGCCGAGATCGCGGGCATGGCCGAGGTGATGCGCGAAAAATCGGTGCGCGTCTATCACGAAGAGCCGGTGCTCGATACCTGCGGCACCGGCGGCGACTCCGCCAATACGTTCAATATCTCGACCACGGCGGCGTTTGTCGCGGCGGGCGCGGGCGCGACTGTCGCCAAGCATGGCAATCGGGCTATGAGCAGCAGATGCGGCTCAGCGGATGTGCTTGAAGGTCTGGGCGTCGACATCGAGCTGGATGCCGTGGGCGTGACGCGCTGCCTCGATCTGGCCGGAATCGGATTCATGTTCGCGCAGAAGTTCCACCCGGCGATGCGCTACGTCGGCCCGATCCGCCGCGAGATCGGCATTCGCACCGCGTTCAATGTGCTCGGCCCGCTGACCAATCCGGCGCACGCCGAGTATCAGGTGCTCGGCGTGGCCTCCGCGCCGCTGGCAGAGAAGCTCGCGCGGGCGCTCAGCCGCATGGGCACGCTGCACGCGCTGGTGGTCCACGGCACCGACGGCGTGGACGAGATGAGCCTCAGCGCGCCGAGTCTGGTCTGGGAGGTGCGCGCGGGCCAGGAGCCGCGTCAGCAGGAGATCGCGCCGGAGACGCTGGGCATTCCGCGCGCGCCGCGCGGCGCAATCCTGGGCGGCACCGTCGAAGAAAACGTGCAGATCATCCGGGGCATTCTGGACGGCTCGCTGCACGGCCCGCAGCGCGACATCGTGCTGCTGAACGCGGCGGCGGCGCTGGTTGCCGCCGAGCGCGCGGGCGATTTCGCCGAGGGCATCGCGCTGGCGCGCAGGTCGCTGGACGAGGGAGCCGCGCACAGCAGCATGGAGCAGATGGTACGCGCCAGCCGAACCACTGCCTAGGCATGCGCGATTCGGCTCATGCGAAGGGTGCGGCATCCTGGTATTATACATAACGCAACTCAATACCAGGAGGACTTCGGTGGACAAAGAGCTTATCGTTTACGGGCGCACCTTTCCCTGCCCCGATCTGATGCGTTCGGAGCGATTTTTGCGGAGCAAGCAAGTCGCCTATCGCATGATCCATATCGATCAGGACGAAGAGGCCGGCACGCTGGTCGAGCAGTGGGTCGGGCATCGCAGCGTCCCAACGATCGTCGTCGCCCGCAAAGGCGAGGTCCTGCCGATCGAGGAGCCAGCGCCGCTGCCGCAGGGCCGCTCCGCCCGCTCGTTCGATCGTGGCACGCTGATCACCGAGCCGAGCGACGAGGCGCTGAGCACGTTCTTGCAGCGTCATGGCCTGCTGAACCGAGCATAACATCCTCGCAACAGTTTGAATCAATAAGGAGCACTGGTGTCAGTGCTCCTGTTTGTGTGCGCTCGAATACAAGCCGGGACTATCGTTGCGCAATAGACGTAAGCTCGCACCCCCACGCCCAGAGGGCACCCGCCTTCCCCACCCGCGCGGGTTCCCTTTCCCGCGCGGCCTGCGGCATAGGAGCGGGGGAGCAACCGCACGCGGGGCTACAATCCTTCCCCTCTCCTGTCGCAACGGGAGAGGGGTGCTGAGCGCAGCGAAGCGGGGTGAGGGCCTCCGGGGTGAGGGCCTAGCGGTGGTATCATATACAAACGGAATATTTCGGCGCTCAAGCGCCTTTGGAAATCGGTAACGTGAGCCGATGAATAATCAATTCAATCTCAAACGCTTCATCCTACGCCTTGCCATCAACATCATCGCGATCCTGGTCGCCGTCTCGATCGTGCCGGGGCTGAACCTGACCGGCCCCTGGTGGGGCCTAGCCGTCGTCGCGCTGATCTTCGGGCTGGTCAACACCGCGATCCGTCCACTGCTGCTCTTCCTGGCGCTGCCGTTCGTGGTGCTGACGCTGGGCATCTTTATGCTGCTGATCAACGCGGGCATGCTCTATCTCACCAGCGGCATGGCCGAGATCTTCGGCATCGGACTTCAGATCGACAGCTTCCTCTCCGCGCTGCTCGGCGCGCTGGTGATCAGCATCGTCAGCACCGTGCTCAGCGTGCTCAGCGGCGAGAGCCGCGTGCAGTTCCAGGTGGTGCGCGGCCCCGACGACGACTAAGCCCGCCTCGTGGATCATCACATCCGTACAATCCTGGCTCGTCGCTTGCTAAAGGCATCACAGCCGTTTAGCGAAGTAGCAGCCTATGAATCCGATTGCCCTGACCGCGACGACCTGGCATCTGCGCCTTGTTGAGCGCTTCAACCAAGGATTGTACCCGCTCGACGACGGCTGGACCGAGCAGCAGCTTCCTGCGCACTGGCAGCAGGCGCAAGCGCTGCGCTTCCACACCGGCAAAGTCGTCTACCGCCATCACTTTCCACGGCCCACCGGCGAGCAGGCAGGACGACGGCGCTACTGGCTACGTGCCGAGGGCATCTTCTACTGGTCGCAGATCTATCTGAATGGCCGCGATTTTGGCCGCCACGAGGGCTACTTCGTGCCCCAGGAGCACGAGGTCACGACGATCCTGTCAGACGAAAACACGCTGATCGTCGAGGTCGATTCTCCCGAAGAGCGGCGTAAAAGCGGCAAGCGCATGCTTACCGGCGTCTTCTCGCACTGGGACGCCCTCGACCCGATGACCAACCCCGGCGGCATCTGGCTGCCCGTGGTGCTGGAGGAGAGCGGCCCGGTTCGGATTCAGCAGGTCCAGCTTCAGACTACGAGCATAGCACAGAGCGCCGCAGCGCTCGATTGGCGCGTCGATCTGGATTCGCTGGCGGTGCTGGATGCCGAGCTGCGCTGGAGCTTCGCGCCCGCTAACTTTACTGGCACGACACACACCGTGAGCGAGAATCGTCGGCTGATCGGCGGCGCGCAGCAGCTTAGCGGCGCGCTCAGCCTGCCCGATCCGCGCCTGTGGTGGACGCACGACCTGGGCGATCCCAATCTCTACGAGGTGACGCTTGAGATCCACTGCCTGGGCGAGCGCTCCGATGTGTATTCGTTCCGCTTCGGCGTGCGTACCTTTGAGTTCCGCGATTTTATCGCCTATCTCAACGGCACGCGCTTCTTGATTAAAGGCAACAACTACCCGCCGACCGATACGCGCATCGCGGCGACGACGATCGAGCGGACGCGACAGGATCTACAGATGGCGCGCGATTGCCACATGAACCTGCTGCGCGTTCACGCCCACGTCGGGCATCCCGCGCTCTACGACGCGGCGGACGAGCTAGGCTTGTTGCTGTGGCAGGATTTCCCGATGCAGTGGACCTATCGCCGCGCGGTGGTGCCGCACGCCCGGCGGCAGGTGGCGGAGATGCTGCGGCTGCTGGGCCATCATCCATCGGTCGCCGTGTGGTGCATGCACAACGAGCCGATCTTCATCACCGACACATCGGACGAGCGGATTATCACCGGCCTGCGGATCTACTTCTCGACGTTTGTCTGGAGCTGGAACCGCGATGTGCTCGACCGGCGGCTGGCACGTATCGCGCGCAGGCTGGACAGGACGCGGCCCGTGATCAGCAACTCCGGCGAGTACGCGATCCCGCTCTGGCATCGCGGCAACGACACGCATTTTTATTTCGGCTGGTACATCATCTACGGGCGGCTACACGGCTTCGATACGCTGCCGCAGCGCTTCCCGCGCAACCTGCGCTTTGTCACTGAGTTTGGTGCGCAGAGCTTCCCGAACAAAGAGAGCTGCCTGAAGTTTATGCCGGAGAATACGGTCTGGATCGACTGGCGGCATCTTCAGCGGCGGCACTCGTTCCAGGGCAACGTCATGCGCCACTGGTTCGACTGGCGCGATAACCGCACGCTGGACGCGCTGATCGAGCAGACGCAGCGCTACCAGAGCGAGCTGAACCGGTTTTATATCGACCGGCTGCGGCTGCGCAAGTACCGTCCGACCGGCGGGATCGTGCCGTTTATGTTCGTGGATAGCAATCCGGCGGTGCAGTGGTCGATCGTCGATTACTGGCGCGTGCCCAAGGCATCGTACTGGGCGATGCGCGATGCGTTCAGGCCGCAGTATGCTTTCACGCTGCTGGATCGGTCGCGCTACATGCTCGGCGATCGGCTGTCGCTGCCGATCTACGGCGTCAACGACGCGCAGCGCGCGGTGCGCTACCGGCTCCAGGCGATCGTCACCGACCCAGAGCTGCGGCGCGTCGCCGAGCAGACGATCGTCGAAGAGTTCGAGGCCGATTGCCCCGCTCAGGAGCTTGGGCGGCTGGAGTTCGTCGCCGAGCGGCGCGGCCAGTACGAGGTGCGGATTCGGCTCGACTGTGAGGGCCAGCGCCTTGTCAACACTTACCACCTGCCCGTCGGACGGCGTCCCAGGCCGCGCAACATCGTTCAGAAAACGCTTCAGGCGCTGGCCGCATCGCTGGCAATGCTGCGCTGAAGACCTGTCGCGATGCTCTGCGGCGCTGCCGGATCGCCATACAGCGCGCCGTCGATCATCACCGCCGCCGCGCCTGCCCCAAGGCAGAGCCGCGCTAGCCGGGCATCGGCCACGCCGCCAAGCGCGATCAGCGGCACGTGGGTGCTGCGGGAGATCTCCGAGAGCGCCCGGAGGGTCCAGGGGATCAGCGTCGGCCCGACAATCACCCCATCGACTACAGCGTCATCGCTGACGGCGCTGCCTCGCGGATACGCGCACGCTACCAGCGCGTCCGCGCCCGCCGCCACCAGTGCGGCTGTGCTTGATCCAAGATCCGCCTGCGCGCCAACCTCGTGCGGCACGACCGCCAGCAGCGGCAGTTGGGTCTGTGCTCGCATGGCGGCGACAGCCAGGCCCGGATCGGGCTCGTCGGTCTGAACCAGCACCCCGGCGATCCCCTCCAACGTTTCGAGCTGCGCCGCCAGATGGGCCAGCTCATCCGCCATGCCGTACACGCTCAGCAGCATGGGGATCGTTGAGCGCGCCCAGCGCTTCGCCTCGGCCTGAACCAGCGCGCGAAAGCTGATCGTCGGCAGGCGCTCGAAGACGACACCGGCAGGCACAGCGCCCCAGCGCGTCTGGCCGCTATACGACGGACGGAGTGTAGCGGTGCTGGTCGTAATCGCGCCGATCAGCTCAGGATCGGGCTGACGCAGCACCGCGGCGCAGTTCGGCGCGACAATCACCGGCGCGCGCAGCGTGAGGCCGTAGGGGTTGTGGGGGGCGAGATCGATCGTCATACGCGGATACGCTCCCAGGCGTTGCCGCGAAACCGCCACCAGGCCAGCACGCCTTGCAGCGAGAGATCGACGCACATCGCGATCCAGGCTCCCTCCAGGCCCCACATCGGAATCAGCCAGAACGCTAGCGGCAGCCGAATCAGCCAGGGCGAGATCAGCTTGATCAGCAGCGGCCAGCGCGTATCGCCCGCGCCACGCAGCGCGCCCGCATAGACGAAGTTGGCCGCGAGGATCGGCTGAATAATCCCAACCATCCGCAGCGGCAGCACGCCCGCCGCCACCACCGCCGGATCGTCCACCAGCAGCGCTAAAAACCATTCGGGCACGAAGATAAAGAGCGCGCCCATGATGCCCATGAAGATCGCCGACTGGAAGTAGGCTTCGTGGCCGCTCTCCCGCGCGCGCTGCGGATGTTTCGCGCCCAGGCTTTGCCCCACCAGCGTCGTCGCGGCGACGGCAAAGCCCATGCCCGGCAAGAACGAGATGCTTTCAACCGTGACCACGGTGTTGTGCGCGGCGTAGGGCACCGTGCCGAGATGGGTGATGAAGCGCGCGAAGAGCACCAGCGCGCTCTGAAACGCCAGCATCTCGCCAGCCGTCGGCAGCCCAACCCGTGTCACCCGGCGCAGGATCTCCCGATCGGGATACGGCAGCCGATCCAGCTTGAGCACGCCGCAGCCTCGTAGCAGCAGCCCGACGATCACGATGCCGCCAACCGCGCGACCGATGCCCATGCCCCAGGCCGCGCCTTCGACGCCAAGCGCCGGAAAGCCAAGCTCCCCGTTGACCAGCAGCCAGGAGATACCGATGTTCAGGCCGTTGACCAGCAGCATCACCAGCAGCGGCGTTTTGGTATCGCCCGCGCCGCGTAGTGCCGCGTTCAACATAAACATCAGGCCCGCCAGCGGCATCGAGATCGAGGTAATGTGCAAAAATCGCGTCCCAAGCGGCACGATCTCTTCCGGCGCGCCAAACAGCCGCAGTGTAGGCTCGGCCAGCAGCAGCATCATCGCCATGCCCACGAGGCCCATCACGATGCCGAGCAGCACCGACTGACGCGCCACGGCGTTCGCCTCGGTACGATCGTCGGCACCCACTGCCCGCGCGATCAGCGCCGTGCTCCCGACCGCTCCGGCCATGAACAGTGTCGTCACCAGCCAGACCACATAGTTTGCAAGGCCAACACCGGCCAGGCCCTCGGCAGGCCCGTAGCCAAGCTGCGCTGCCGCGCTCACCGAAATATGCCCCACCAGATAGGTATCGGCCAGGCCGACGAGCATGTTGAGGAACTGCTCGCCGACGGCTGGCATAGCAAGCTTGAACACATGCGAGCGTAGCGAGCCGGTCTGAGGCAGCGGAAGTGTTCGTGTCGCCATATTTTAGAACATCTTTTCTAAACTAAATCCCACGTTTATCCCACGTTTATCCCACATTATCCCTCGTTATCCCCCATCTATGTGGGATATGTGGCAAAATGTGGGTTATTGTGGGTTATCGTCCACGATTTCGGTCGAGCAAGGCTGCTCTTTCGATCAGCTTTTTTTACCGATCATATGTTTGTGTGTTGGGCGTGCGGCGTAGCGCTTACGATCTCCCGCAGCGCGCTTTCAGCTTGATCGAGCTGGTGGTCGAAGAGATAGGTGGGAGCGGGATTGCCGTGTCTGCTGCGGGTAAAGATGGTGCATGCCCAGGCTGGCTTCCTCCCGAACTGCGGTAAGTTCAGCCGACGAACTTCGACGATGTTGGTCCACGGGATCGTACGGTTGTTGAGCGCCGCGATCACTTCGATCCGATCCGGCAGGATGCGGCAGCGGTACGTCAGCCGCGCAAGCTGGGCGCGTATGGTGTACAGCAGGATGATCAGCAGGATAGCAGCTACTCCCCTTGTAGCCAGATCGAAGGCTGCCCACTGCGCGATCAGAACGGCCAGGAGGCCCACGGCCAGCACGGTGCTGAGCACCAGCCATAAAGCCGCCCGCTGGCGAGTAGGCTGTCGATAACGGTATTCTTGCGCGCGCTGTTCCATCTTCTCCCACAGGATGTAGTGTACACGACTTCACTATATCGCCATATGGTCAAAAGTATAACACCAAGATAGGTATCATCGTCAGAGGACTTCAGCAACAAGTGCACCGCGCCCAGGTATACCCGCCGCAGATCGTAGCTCTCGGTTCTCCGTTTGTTCCCTTGTTCCCTTATTCTGCCATCCCCTACACCTGGGCCGCGCTGCACATTAAACACCTGGCGGCCCCTTTGCAGGAGCCGCCGGTCTTCGATCTATCCTGGGAGCGATGCGAGAATTACTCGACCTTGCCGATCGCGATATGATCGTAGTGCGCCTTGAAGTTGCCGGGCGTCGTCTCGGCGTACACGCCCCACCCGCCGGTGGTGAGCGAGTCGTCGGTGAAGCTGGCAACTTCCTGGTCGTTGATCTGGAAGCTAAACTCGTTGCCGACGACCGCCAGCACGACCTTGTTGTTGGTATCGGGCTGGATCGCGTCGTGCGTCTGCGGCTTGACCATCACGGTCCAGTCGTTGTTGACATCTTTGGAGCAGGCGAACTTACGCTCATTGCTGATCCAGCACACGTACATGCTGCGCTTGCCGTCGGCCTCGCTGTAGCGTGCCATCACACCGGCCAGACCCGTTCCCTCAGGCCGAATCTGCGCGGCGACAGCGCCGTTCGCAATATCGGCGGCCTCGTCGGGATGCAGGAAGAGGTACATGTTATCGACGGTGAGATTGACCGTGTACGCGCCGTCGGCGACCTGCGCCGAGTAGCCGTCCTCCTGCCCGGTGGGCCACGTTCCGGCATCGCCGTCGTCGAACGAGTTATTGACGACGAGCAGGCCATCGTCATCGCTCTGCCCGCTGTCGCCGCTCTGACCATTGTCGCCGCTCTGGCCGCTGTCGCCCGACTGACCGTTGTCGCCGGCTGGCTCGCTGTTGAGATTACCGACCACCGCCAGCTTGACGGTCTTATCGTCAGCCGCGCCGACCTTGCCCATCGTCAGCTCGCCTTCGAGCAGCTCGCCCGTGCTGGCACGGAAGACCGTCACCTTGAGCTGATCGCCGTCGGCATGGGAGCGCAGAATGTCACAGACCGCCGCCTCGTCGCTGATCGACTTGCCTTCCATCTTGACCAGCAGATCCGCCGCCTGAATGCCGACCTGCGAGGCCGGGCTGCCGCTCGCCACGCCGATGATCGCCATGCCTTCAGTCGTGCCGAAGTAGTCTTCGTACTCGTTCGGCACGAGGTTCAGGCCGATGTAGTGCCGGTTCTTGCCCTCTTGAAGCTGCTCGACGATCGGCCTGGCCTGTGACATCGCAATCGCATAGTTGGTATTTTGTGCGCCGTCGATGCCCAGCGAGTTAACCCCGATCACCTCGCCCTTGCGATTGACCAGCGGGCCGCCGGAGTTGCCCGGATTGATCGCCGCATCGATCTTGATCAGATCCTCGAACTTATCCAGTTGCGCCTTGAGCTGCGAGATACTGCCCGGATTGACCGAAATATCGGTGCCCAGCTCGAACGACAGCGGATAGCCCAGCGCTACCACCTCAGCGCCCGGCTTCATGCTGGTGCTCTCGCCCAGCGTGGCCGCCTCTAAGCCTTCCTTGTTCTCAACCTTGAGCACCGCCAGATCGTCGCACTGCGAGCGCCCCACGACGCGCGCCGAGCGAGTTTTGGTGCTGTCGGCGACGGCGATCTTCACCACCGACGCGCCTTCGACGACATGAGCATTTGTAATAATGTAGCCGTTGTCGAGATCATAGACAATGCCGGTACCAGCGCCCAGGCCTTCGGGATCGATCGCGGTTTCGCCGAACTCCGCCACGACGCGCACCGTCGAAGGCCGCAGTTTCTCGGCAATCTCTTCGTTGTTCATCGTCGCCGCAGTAGGCACGGTGGTCGGTTCTTTGGGTTCGGGTGTGGCTGCGGGTGCTGCTGAGGGAGAGGCCTCGGCGGCTGAAGTGGCTGCCGGTTGGGTGTTTGGCGCGCCGCCACATGCGCTGAGCAGCAGCGCGACGATCAGAAACAGGGGGGAGAGCCGCACGGTAAACTCCTTCTTGAGGCGCAACCTGACCTCAGATCAACTGCTGACAATACAGCCCTATGGTTGCGATAGAGGATCGAGCAGGAATAGCATTGGCAGGAATACGCGAATAGTATAAGCACGTATTTGTTTAAGATAAGGCCACAAGGGTCCTAATAATGAGTAGCCTTTCCGACGCTTATCTACTGCACCTGTACCGCAACCGGATCGTTAATGTAAAATTTAAGATAAGAAAGGAATCATATGCGTCCGCTTTTGCTTGCCTGTGGGATCATCGTAGCGACGATCGGATTGAGCTGGCTGCTCAGCCCAAAAGCGCCAGCGCCCGACCTGCCGCGTGAACTACTCGGCTCAGATCCCGCCTGGCTGGCGCAGGCCGAGCAGCTTAGCGCTTACCGGCGCGTGCTGGCCGTCGCGAACCTGCTCTTGCCCGCGCTGGGACTATGGATCGCCGTACGCATGGGCTGGAGCGCGGCGCTCCGCTCCTGGCTTGAGACTCACGGCCTGCGGCAGCCGTGGCTGCTTGTCGCCGGTTTTACCATTGTCGGCGTTGTCGTAGCCGTAGTGCTGAGCCTGCCGCTGGGATACGCCAGCCTCATCCTCCGCCGCGCCTATGGGCTGTCTCAGGAGCCGACGCTGGCCTGGCTGTGGCGACAGGCGAAAGAGCTGCTGATCGCGCTGTTCATGGCGCTGGTGACAACCGAGGGCTTGTACTGGCTGCTGCGCGTCGCGCCGGAGCGCTGGTGGCTGCTGGCGTCGGGTGGCTTCGTCGTGCTCTCGCTGCTGCTGACCTACCTGACGCCGTATGTGATCACGCCGCTCTTCTTCACGCAGCGCCCGCTCGAAGACCAGGCATTACGCGACCAGATCTTCCGGCTCGGCGAGCGCGTGGGTGTTTCGATCGACGAGGTCTATGTGATCGACGCCAGCAGCCAGGGCAACGAAGGCAACGCCTATTTCACGGGCGTCGGC
>DASUTC010000069.1 GCA_036374795.1 Herpetosiphonaceae bacterium | reverse complement strand
TGGGGCAGCATCCCGCCGTGCGCGCGGCCGTGGTGCTGGCGCGGGAAGATCGGCCTGGGGCGCAGCGGCTGGTCGCATACGTGGTGGGCGCCCACGCGCCTACGGAAGCCCACGCACCGACGGCAG
This sequence comes from Herpetosiphonaceae bacterium, assembly GCA_036374795.1. Taxonomy (NCBI): domain Bacteria; kingdom Bacillati; phylum Chloroflexota; class Chloroflexia; order Herpetosiphonales; family Herpetosiphonaceae; species Herpetosiphonaceae bacterium. Next base: position 2,056 of record DASUTC010000069.1, on the reverse strand, counting down.
GAGAGGCGCGGCGCGACCCTCAGGCCGGTGCCCTCAGCCCGGTGCCTGCGGACCTGCGCGCCTTCCTGGCGGCACGGCTGCCGGAGTACATGGTGCCGAGCGCGTTCGTGGTGCTGGAGGCGCTGCCGCTGACCCCCAATGGCAAAGTCGATCGGCAGGCGCTGCCCACGCCCACGGAGTCACCCTCGACGCAGCCGGGCGCGTACACGGCTCCTCGGACGCCAACCGAAGAAGTGCTGATCAATATCTGGACTCAGGTGCTCAATCTCAGCCATAGCTCCGATCAGCCGGGCCTGGGCGTGCATGATCATTTCTTTGCGCTCGGCGGCCATTCCTTATCGGCAATGCAGGCTATCTTTCGAGCACATGAGGTATTTCAGGTCGAGCTCACGTTACAGCATCTTTTTGAAGCGCCCACGATTGCCCAGTTTGCCGAGGTTATCGAGAAGGCCAGGCAGAACGGCATCGCTCTTCATTCGCCCGCTATCGTGCGGCTTGATCGCAATCGTCACCGTTCCAAGATTCTATAAGCCGACCCATCAGGACACTGCGCGCGCCAGATGGTCATGCACGCTCAGCATCGCAGATCGCTTCCAACAGCCTTACGCCGATCCATCTGGATTACCGTGCCCACCAGATGATCGTGGACATCCAGCATCGCAGATCGCTTCCAACAGCCTTACGCCGATCCATCTGGATTACCGTGCCCATCAGATGATCGTGGACATCCAGCATCGTTGCTCGCTCGGCTGACCAGTTTTGGAGCATGCCGCGCGAAAACATACGCCCACATAGGCCCGTCGTAAGGCGTGATTAGCTCGCCGGTCGTAGGACCGTGCCACGTCGTCGCTCTATGCTGCCCGTCGCATAACGTCTGGGTACGGCTCGTCTTTGCCCAAAATCAATCGTTTCATTGAGCGCGCATAGGCTTGTATTTGAGACACGATGATCTATTGATTGTGCCGACCGCTTGCTTGTGGTTTCTAAGCTCGTCTTATTTAGACCAACATCTTTTAGATTTCATTCTTGCCGGGTACGAAGCGCCTGGATACGCATCAGCACGCATGGAGGTATAGATAATGAGTCAGGAAGTCTTCATCTTTCCTGTATCTTTCGCCCAGCAACGGCTGTGGTTCATCGAGCAGCTTGCTCCAGGAACCGCCGCGTACAACATTGCTCGGACGATTCGCCTCAAAGGTCATTTGCAGCCAGCAGCGCTGCTTCAAACACTCCAGGCGATTGCTGATCGGCATGAGGCGCTCCGCACAACGTTCAGAGCGATAGATGGCGTGCCGATGCAGGTGGTCGCCGAAAATTCGACCGTCGCGCTGCCGCTGATCGACCTCACGAGCTACCCAGCCGAACTCCGCGAGGCCGAAGCGCAACGACTGGCGATCGAGGAGGCGCGGCGTCCCTTCGATCTGATCATCGGCCCGCTGCTGCGCACCACGCTGCTCCGGCTTGACGCCGATGATCATCGGCTGCTCCTGACGGTGCACCATATGATCTTCGATGGCTGGTCATACAGCATCTTCTTCGAGGAGCTGGCGGCGCTCTACACGAGCTTTACCGGCGAGCGCAGGGATCTGCCGGAGCTTCCGATTCAATACGCGGATTATGCGGTCTGGCAGCGCGACTGGCTCCAGGGCGCGGTGCTGGAGCGGCAGCTTGGCTACTGGCAGCAGCACCTCGCCGCCGCCCCCCCGCTGCTGGCCCTCCCCACCGACCACCCGCGCCCGCCCGTGCCGTCCTTCGTCGGCGCGACCCTGCCGCTGCACCTGCCCCCCGCGCTCGCCGCCGCCCTGCACGCCCTCAGCCAGCGCGCCCACGCCACCCCCTTCATGACCCTGCTCGCCGCCTTCCAACTCCTCCTCGCCCGCTACACCGCGCAGCCCGATCTCGTCGTCGGCGTGCCGATCGCGGGCCGCGCGCGCCCGGAAACCGCGCCGCTGATCGGCTGCTTTGTCAACATGCTGCCGCTGCGCCTCGATCTGCGCGACCAGCCGAGCGTGCTGGCGCTGGTGCGCCGCGTGCGCGAGGTGGCGCTCAGCGCCTA
>DASUTC010000068.1 GCA_036374795.1 Herpetosiphonaceae bacterium | reverse complement strand
CCGCCAGCACCTTGGCTTCGGGATTCCGGCTCAGCAGATCGAGCGCCTCCTGCAACGACGCGGGCGCGGCATATTCAAAATCACCAGGAAACATAGTTCCTCCTAGATGCAGAACAAAGAACAGAGAACAGGAGATTTGGTCGTTTTGGGCTGTGTTCCGTTGTTCGTTGTTCTTTACTGCCCGTGAATCGCCCGCCACACCTTCTCGGCGGAGTACGGCATGTCGAGGTGCCGAATGCCGAGATGCGACAGCGCATCGATCACCGCGTTCGAGACGGTTGCAGCCGACGCGATCGTGCCTGCCTCGCCCGCGCCTTTGACGCCCATCGGATTGACCGGCGACGGCGTTTCGGTGCGGCTCAGCTCGTAGTGCGGCACCATATCGGCTCTAGGGATCGCATAGTCCATCAGCGATCCGGTCAGCAGTTGGCCGTTCTCGGCGTAGACTGCGCCCTCGTAGAGCGCCTGCGCGAGGCCCTGCGCGATGCCGCCGTGGATCTGCCCGTTCACAATCAGCGGATTGATCACCCTGCCCACATCGTCGACCGCCACGTAGCGCAGCGGCGTGACCTTGCCGGTGTCGGGATCGATCTCGACGGTGCAGATGTGCGTGCCGAATGGGAAGGTACAGTTCGGCGGATCGTAGTAGGTCGTCTCGTCCAGAAACGGCTCCATGCCCTGCGGCAGATCGTACGCCACGCTGGCCTGAAGCGCGATCTCCTGAATCGTCTTGGCCGCGTCGGGCGCGCCCCGCACGTAGGCTTTGCCGTCCTCGAAGACAATATCTTCCTCAGCCGCCTCAAGCATATGTGCCGCCAGCCTGCGCGCCTTCTCTTTGATCTTCGACACGCTCTTGTAGATCGCCGTGCCGCCGACCGCCGCCGAGCGCGAGCCGTAGGTGCCGTAGCCGAAGGGCGTGCCCTGCGTGTCGCTGTGCTCGACCAGCACGTCCTCGTAGGGCACGCCCAGCTCGTCGGCCACAAGCTGCGCGAAGGTCGTCTCGTGGCCCTGGCCGTGCGGCAGCGAGCCGGTTGTCACCACGACTTTGCCCGTCAGATGGACCTTGACGTTAGCGCTCTCCCACAGGCCAGCGCCCCAGCCCTCGCCGGTCAGGCCGATCCACTTGCTCGGCGCGACGCCGCAGACCTCGACGTACGAGCAGATGCCGATGCCCAGCAGCCGCCCATTTTGCCGCGCCTCGGCCTGCTGCTTGAGAAAATCCTGGTAGCCGATCGCTTCGAGCGCCTTGTCGAGCGCGGGCTCGTAGTTGCCGCTGTCGTAGGGCAGCATGCCCAGGCCGGTATCGAAGGGAAAGTCCTGGGGCTGGATGAAGTTCTTGCGCCGGATCTCGGCGGGATCGATCCCGATCTCGTCGGCGAACATATCCATCGCCCGCTCGATCACGTAGGTCGCTTCGGGCCGCCCCGCGCCACGGTAGGCGTCGACCATGCCCGTATTCGTGTAGACGCCATGGACCTCGCAGAAGATCGCCGGGATGTTATAGACGCCCGACAGCATGCGCCCGTAGAGCGTCGTCGGAATGCCCGGCGCGATCGTCGAGAGATACGCGCCCAGGTTGGCGTAGGTATGCACGCGCATGCCCGTGATCGTGCCGTCGCGCGTCCCCGCGATCTCGATGTCGGTGATATGGTCGCGGCCATGCGAGGTGGCGGCGTAGTTCTCGCGGCGCGTCTCGATCCACTTGACCGGCTGCCCGACCTGCTTGGCGGCGTAGAGCGTCGCGGCCATTTCGGGATAGACAAAGATCTTCGCGCCAAAGCCGCCGCCGACATCCGGCGCGATGCAGCGCATCTTGTTTTCGGGAATGCCCAGCACGAACGCGGTGAGCAGCAGCCGATGCACGTGCGGCGCTTGGGAGCTCATCCAGATCGTGTACTCGCCCGTCGCGGCGTCGTAGCGCGAGATGTAGCCGCGCGTCTCCATCGGCGTCGGCAGCAGCCGCTGGTTGACGATCCGCTGCCGAACCACCACCTCGGCGCTGTCGATCGCCTGGGTCGTCTCCTGCTCCTTGCCGCAGGTCCAGCGCATCACGATGTTGTTGGGCGCGTTCTCGTGGAGCTGCGGCGCGCCCTCCTTGGTCGCGGCCTCGGCGTCGACCACCACGTCGAGCGGCTCGTAATCGACCTCGATCAGATCGAGCGCGTCGTAGGCGATATACGGCGACTCCGCGACGACCATCGCGACGCCCTCGCCGGTAAAGCGCACCGTATCGACGGCCAGCGCGCGCGGCGTGTTGACGTTGTTGTCAACGCCGCCAGCGGCCCAGGCGCACGGCAGCGGATTCTGCTCCTTCGCGATCTCGTCGCCGGTGATCACCGCGACCACGCCGGGCAGCGCGCGTGCGGCGTCGGCGTTGATGCTGTTGATGTTGGCGTGGGCGTACGGCGCTCGCAGAATCGCCGCGTGGAGCAAGCCCGGTAGCTTGATGTCGTCGACGTAGTTGCCCTTGCCGGTGATCAGCCGTGGATCTTCGCGGCGCTTGAGCGCCTGGCCGAACATCTTAGCGGGTGCGTCTGTCGTTGCCATCACAGTCCCCCCTCTCCTGTGTTCAGCCGGGCCTCCGGCTTCGCTGGCGCATCATCGCTCACGCCAGCGTTTTCGCTCTGCCAGTCTTCCACAGTCTCCGGCTCTTCGGGCCTGCCGCCTTCGCGCTGCGGATGCTCAAGCTCCGCCGCTGTTTCGGGAGTCTCCGGCTTGGCCTGCTCGTGCATCGCGGTCTGGCCGTTGCCCTGCGCCTGCCCTTGCATCTGCCCGGCGGCGTACTGCACCGCCCGCACGATGTTCTCGTAGCCGGTGCAGCGGCACAGATTCCCTTCCAGCGCGTGGCGAATCTCGGCCTCGCTGGGATTGGCATTGCTCTGCAACAGCGCGCTGGCCGACATGATCATGCCGGGCGTGCAAAAGCCGCATTGCAGGCCGTGCATCTCCCAGAAGCCCTGCTGCATCGGATGGTAGGTGCCGTCCGTCGCCAGCCCCTCGATCGTGGTGACTTCGCAGCCGTCCGCCTGGACCGCCAGCATCGTGCAGCTTTTGACGCTCTGACCGTTAACATGAACCACGCACGCGCCGCACTGCGAGGTATCGCAGCCGACATGCGCGCCGGTGAGGTTGAGCTGCTCGCGCAGATAATGCACGAGCAGCAGGCGAGGTGGAACGTCGTGCTGGTACGTTCTGCCGTTGACCGTAACCGAAATCTCCACGTTGACCTCCTTTGGTCCCACCCGGGTCTATAGGCTACGCCGTCTCTGCGAGCGGCGGTGGTAGCTGGTCTGACCTACGTTGTCAGGGGAGGTAGCTGCCGGTAAGCGCTGCGGGGCTGCTCGCCCGCGACCCGATTCAGGCATGCGCATCAAGCCCGACGCACGCTGCTGGCTGCTCCAACGGCGGCGCATCCGGCGATCGTGTGCCTGATCTAACTAGCGGGGGAAGCTGAAACATGGCTGTGCCTCGTATGCTGGACGATCGTCATAGGCCAAAGAGCATTGGCAGGGCGACGGCAACCATCACGCCGATCAGCAGCGCGGCGACCGCCACCACCGCGCACGCGACGATCGCCGTATCCTTTGATTCGTGATCCACTCCGTTTAGCGTTCCTCGTTTCGCGTTCCAAGCTCCAGGTTCCAGGTTCCAAGTTTCCGATTCCTGGTGTGCCGGGTGCCCATGCCGGGGTACCCTTTGGGTCTGGCACCCGCATAGCACCCGCATAGCGCCTGCTCTCAGTTCTCCGATTGTTCTTTGTTCTTTCGCCCCGTCTAGCCATCGAAATCCGAGTACTCGTTATCTACGAACACCTCGGACTGTCCGCAGTTGGGACAGACATACACATCGATCTGCTCGCCCTTCGCCTGTGGCTGATCGCCGAATAAGCTGGGCCGCTCGTGCTGATTCAGCGGTCGCTTGCCCTTGAGTTCCAGCGGCGTGCCACAGCGGGAGCAGGACAGCGGCGCTCGATTGTCCGTGAGCTTGAGGCGCGTCTGGAATGCATCGATCACCGCCTGTGGAATGGGCCGAGGCCGCTGTGTCGCCAGATCTACCCAGGCCCAGAGCGCTTCAGCCGTGACCAGCGCGCGATCGTCGCCGGACCGGCGAATCTCGTAGAGCCGCACCGCGCGCGGACCTCGCATCTCCTTGACCCAGGTTGTGATCGTCAGCGTATCACCGGCTGCGGCAGGACGGCGGTAATCGATCTCTAGTTTCCGCAGAATGAACACGCCGCCAAGCTGGCGGTAGCGCTCCATGGGAAACCCAAGCTGCTCCGAATGCTCGATCGCCGCCTGTTCGAGATAGTGTAAATACACGGCATTGTTGACATGCCCCAGCGCATCCATCTCGTAATGCCGTACGCGCAGTGTCGTTGTAAACCGTTGCATCAGATAATTTTTAACCTTGCTTTTCCACCCGTTGCGCAAGCGCTTTCATGCCCTGGCCGATCAGCATCTTGGCCGCGCCTTCGATAAGCCGCTGCCCAACGTTGGCGATCATCCCGCCGACCTGCACGTCGCCGCTGTAGTGCAGCACAGTCTGATCCGGCGTATCCGACGTTAGCTCGATCGATCCCTCACCTTTAACGTGGCCTGGCTTGCCGCGCCCCTCGCCGCTGAGCCGGTAGCCGACGGGCGGGTTGAAGTCGGAGAGCCTCACGGTGCCGGTGTACTCGCCTTTGACACCGGCGACCCCGATCTTTGCGACACCTTTGTAGGTATTCGGCTCGACTTCTTCCAGCGACTCGACGCCGGGAATCAGCGTGCGGAGCGCCTCGATGTCGTTCAGCATCGCCCATACTTTCTCACG